>NZ_JAVVFL010000080.1:0-9217 GCF_032250635.1 Sulfurimonas sp. | reverse complement strand
CAAGCTTCAGTGCCACAGCGGCTAGCGAAGCAAAAGGGACGGGTTCCTTTTGCGGACAAATCAAGGGAAAAGGTTCCCTTCATTTTATGAAATAAAATTAAGGATTAAATTATGGCAATCACATCAACAGGCTTAAATGCCGCGACAAATGCGGAGTATGCTGCTCCGGCAGTAACTGAGGACAAATCGGTTTTAAGTAAAGACGATTTTATGACGCTTCTTTTAGTTGAGCTTCAAAATCAAGATCCGACAGAGCCGATGGACAGCGAAAAGATTTTATCGCAAACTTCACAGCTTGCAACGTTAGAAGCTACTGAAAATACAAACAAAGCACTATCAGACTTGGCAGTATCACTTGGTACTTCACAGCAGTTTAGTACAGTATCTGCTATTGGAAAAACAGCCGATACCGGAAGCAATGCAATTGTTCTTGATGAGGGAACTGAAACTACTTTTGAAGTTTATTTTCCCGATGCCATAGAGCAAGGAAATGTTGAGATACTTGATGTAAATGGAAATATATTAAAGACATTGGATGTCGGCACAAACCCTAAGGGTGTTTACCAATTTACATGGGACGGTACCGACACAAACGGCAATACCGTAGACAGTGGAATATATTACGCAACTGCTTCATATACAAATCCAAACGGTGATGCTTTAACAACCAGAGTGGGAGCGTATCCTATAGAGTCGGTTAAATTTGAGGGTAATGATACATACTTTAAAATAGGCTCCAGCTATGTATCTCTCTCAGATGTAGTAGAGATCTACTAAAAAGAGGTACACACAAATGATGAGCCAAGCTTTTTATACGGGAATAAACGGAATTAAGGCGCATCAGTATGGTATTGATGTAATTTCGGACAATTTAGCAAACATAAGTACGGTCGGATTTCGTGGGTACACAACTGAATTCTCCTCACTTTTTGAAGAGGCACTTGTAACAGCCTCAGATTTTTCAAGTACGAGCAGCGGTGTTGGAATCGGCACAAAGTTAAATACGGTCGCCATGAATGAGAGTAAAGGTGTTTTTCAACTCAGCGATAGAAGTACGGATTTGGCAATTGTAGGCGATGGCTGGTTTGGTATTCAGGGAGAAGGGAAACCTCTATATACGCGTGATGGAGCCTTTTTATTTGATAAAAACCGAGATTTGGTTACAAATGACGGACAGTATGTCTTGGGAACTATGGGGAGCAATATAAACAACGGGGTACTGACACAACAGCTGGCAGAGGTGGAGCTTGGGGCAGTAGATGCGCAACAAAAACTCCAATTTCCAGAAGATCTGCTTTTTCCTGTTCAGCCTACGACAGAGGCGAAATTTTATGGAAATTTGACCTCAGGGGATGAGATAAGGGTTATAAGCTCAGGAATAATTGATGCACAAAATAACAGAAACAATTTAAGACTTGAGTTTACAAAGAGTGTCCCGCAAGTCCTACCCGGCTCACAGTGGGATATAGTTGGCACGGTTGAGAACCTGGAAGGCACTGAGACCTACTCTACAAGCAGCGGTGTTGCAAGTTTTGATGATGCCGGAGCGCTTATCTCCAACACCCTTACATCCATAAATAACAACGGAACAGATGTAGCTATAAATCTTGGAACGGGATATGAGGGTGTTACATCTTTGGGTGATACTTTTAGTAGCTCAAGTTCTGCAAACGGTCTTGAAGCGGGCGACCTTTTGGGTTATGATATAAACAAAAACGGAGAGGTAATAGCTACTTTTTCAAACGGTATGCAGAGTGCAGTCGGGATGGTTGCCGTATACCATTTTCAAAATGACAGAGGACTTGAGCGTGTAAGCGGTTCAAGATTTGCAGAGTCTCAAAATAGCGGCAGAGCAATATTTTTTCAAGATGAAAACGGTAAAAATATTACAGGAACGGATATGACAAACTTTAAGCTTGAGGGCTCAAATGTTGAGATGGCAACCGGTCTTACGGAGATTATTATTATGCAGAGATCATACGACGCAAACTCAAAGTCCATAACTACAGCAGACGAGATGCTTCAAAAAGCCTTGAGCATGGATGCTTAACAAAGTTGGAACACAAAATGCTGTTTAACTATACTAATAAACAAAAGGATTTAAAATGTTAAAATCACTTTTTGCCGGTGTATCCGGACTACAGTCTCATCAAGTAGCGATGGACGTAGAGTCAAATAATATTGCAAACGTAAATACAATAGGTTTTAAATATTCACGTGCTAACTTTTCGGACCTTCTTGCTCAGACAAAAGCAATAGCTACGGCGCCACAAGGCTCACTGGGCGGTAAAAACCCGGTGCAAGTTGGTCTTGGTGCGAGTGCGAGCTCTGTAACTAAGATTTTTGCACAGGGCTCTGTTCAGAACTCTGACAAAAATACAGACGTTGCTATCCAAGGGGACGGCTTTTTTATAGTCTCTCCCGATGGCGGAAACACTTACAAATATACGCGCTCAGGCGACTTTAAGTTTGATGCTGGCGGTAACTTTGTTGACAACAACGGTTTTATTGTTCAGGGATGGCTTAGAGATCAGACTACAGGACTTGTAGATGCAACCGCACCGATAACAAATATCAATATACCGCCGGGACTCACAACTCCAGCGTCTCCGACACAAAAGGTCATAATCAAAGCAAACCTAAACTCTGGTCCACGTGTCGATAACTATTCGGCTGCATACGAGGTAAAGAGTTATCCTGCAGGAACGGCGCTTCCTTCGCCTGCCGCAATAGATGAAAACGGAAACCCGATAGAGTCCGGTGACATGGGTGTTATGTTCAATGAGTCAGGTGAGGCTTTTAATCTTCAGGCCAAGCAGGGTATCTGGGCATCATTTATAGATACAACTACGACCGCTACAGGAGTAGTTACTGCCAATGCTGAGTTAGATATTACATTTGAGTTGGATAACGGTACGACAAAGCAGATAACAACAAGTAATGCTCCGGGTGGAGAGACTCAGGCTCAAACTGCTTCAAGATTTGTATCAGCCATCAATGCTCAAACATCAGTAACAGGCATTGAAGCTGTTTATGATCCAGGAACCGGAGAAATTACACTTACAAACGGCAACTCGAACTCAAATTCTTCGCATAATATTAGAATAAGTGCGGTCGGTGCACTTGATGGAAGTGGTTTTGCGCTTGCTGACTCAGCTACCACTGCGTACAGATACCAATATGATCCTACAGGGGCTACGACAACCGAAGGGTTTGATAAGAAATTTAGAACAATTGCTGATCTTCGTGAAGCTTTAGAAAATCAGGCAAGAGCGACTGCTGTTGACACAGATATTGACGGTATCTATGAAAATAATATAGAAGTAACTGTTAATGAGCAGGGTAAATTTGAACTCTCAAATCCCGGCGGTTCACTGGACAGTGATTATGATATAAATCTCTCTATCACTGGAATGAATGCCAACAGTATTACGGGTGGCGGAATAACCGAGAACAGCAGCTTTACTAGAAGTATGGAGGCACTTAACGCAACTTTACCTTCAGGCAGTACTGCTACAGCATTTTCACAGGGCTTTAATGCGGCAACACACTCTGCAAGTATTGATGTTTTTGACTCTCTGGGCTCAAAACATACTTTAAGAACAGAGTTTAGAAAAGTTGCCGTCGATTCTTCTACGGGAAGTACTTGGAATATGAAAATAAGTGTCCCGGAACCTGCTACCATAGATACGATAACGCCATACAACGAAAAAACTGGTTTTGTTAGATTTAATAGTGATGGTTCACTATCGACTTACAATCCGCCAAACGTCTCTTTTACGGCGAATAACGGCTCGGCTCCAAATCAGCAAGTCTCTATTGGACTTGGTACATCAAACAGTTTTGACGGTATGACAAGCTTTGACTCTATTTCATCAACTTCTGGAATAAGTCAGGATGGTTTTACCGGCGGAGATTTGGTAGGTATCAGAATCGATCAGAGCGGTACACTAGTCGGTTCGTTTAGTAACGGTCGTTCTTTTGGTTTGGCGCAGATAGGTATGGCAAAGTTTACTAACAACGAAGGTCTCTCAACTGAGGGCGGAAATGTATTTATTCAAACAGCAAACTCAGGTGATCCGATTATCGGAACAGCTGCAACTGCAGGGCGTGGATTTATGCAAGCGGCAGCTCTTGAAGCTTCAAATGTTGACTTGTCTCGCTCTTTGACACAGCTCATCATTATTCAAAGAGGGTATCAGGCAAACGGTAAAACAATTACCACTTCAGATACGCTTCTTGAGACTCTTATCGGGCTAAAACGATAATTTTTAACTCAGCTCTGCTATAATTCCTTCATATCAATGAAGGAATTATTATGCGTTTCTCTGCTCCTCTAAAATCAAACTCAAAAAAAATTATGCTTCTAGGTTCTGGTGAACTCGGCAAGGAAGTCGCTATTGAAGCGCAAAGGCTCGGTCTTGAAGTCATAGCGGTAGATAGATACCAAAATGCGCCCGCACACCATGTGGCACACAGAAGCTATGTCGTAAATATGCAGGATAAAGATGCAGTTTTAGAGATTATCCACCGTGAAAAACCGGACTATATTCTGCCTGAGATTGAGGCGATAAGTATTGACGCTCTCTTTGCAGCCGAAGATAAAGGGTATAACGTTATTCCTAACGCGAGTGCTGTTAGTAAGACCATGAACAGAAAAAATATCCGCACATTTGCGGCAGAAGTTCTAGGTTTAAAGACAGGTCCTTATGAGTTTGTTACTACAAAAGAGGGTTTAAAAGACTCAGCTGAACGCATGGGCTTTCCATGTGTTATTAAGCCTGTTATGAGTTCGTCCGGACATGGGCAGAGCGTTGCTAAAGGTGCGGAAGATATTGATGCTTCATGGGAGATTGCAAAAGAGGCGCGTGGCGATGCAAGCGAGCTTATTGTTGAAGCTTTTGTAGATTTCGACTATGAGATAACGATGCTCACCGCTAGAAATGGCAAAGAGACTGTTTTTTGCGAGCCGATAGGTCATGAGCAAAAGGGCGGTGACTATGTCTTCTCATGGCAGCCGATGCAGATGAGCCCGCTTGCAAAAGAGCGCTCTCAGGAGATGGCAAAAAAGATAACCGACGGTCTTGGCGGTCGCGGTCTTTTTGGAGTTGAACTCTTCATTAAGGGCGATGAGGTCTACTTCTCCGAAGTATCGCCTCGTCCGCATGATACGGGGATGGTTACGCTAATCACTCAGTCTCAAAGCGAGTTTGCACTTCACTTACGCGCTGTTCTTGGACTTCCGCTTGGGTTTACCTTTTACGGTGAGGGTGCGAGTGCCGCGTTTAAATCAGAAGTCCACAGTAATGCTCCTGTTTTAAGTGTCGATGAGAGTCTCTTTAGTGACAACAGTTTTGTGAGGATTTTTTCCAAACCTGAGGCACATAAAGGCAGAAGATTGGCGGTAGCACTTGTTTTTGACAAAGCAGACAAGGCGTTAGAGAGAGCAAGAGAGTTGATTCAAAACATTAAGGACAGCTAAATGAAGATTGTTATCCTTGATGCGCTTACATTCGGCGATACTTCTCTTAATGGGTTTTTTAAGTTAGGGGACGTTGATGTCTTTCAAACAACTTTGCCGCAGCATACAGAGGAGCGAATAGCTCATGCAGATGTTATAGTTACAAACAAAGTGGTTATAACTGAGGCTCACATGACTAACGCACCTGCTCTAAAACTTATCTGCGTGGCTGCTACAGGTATGAATAACGTAGATATGGAGGCTACAAAAAAGAGGGGCATTGAGGTAAAAAATGTCTCAGGATACTCAACAGATTCAGTCATTCAACACACATTCTCCATGCTCTTTTACCTCGTAGGACACTCTAGATATTATGATGAGTATGTAAAAGATGGCTCTTATGCGAAAAGCCCTATTTTTACAGATGTCTCTCATCCTTTTTTTGAGATTAAGGGTAAAAAATGGGGCATCATTGGTTTGGGTGAGATCGGTAAAGGTGTTGCAAGAGTCGCTAAAACATTCGGAGCGGATGTCTGCTACTTCTCAACAAGCGGCAAAAACTCCAATCAAGACTATCCACATGTAGAACTTGATGAGCTTTTAAAAACATGCCATATTATCTCTATCCATGCACCACTAAATGAGAAAACTACAAATCTTTTGGGGTATGAACAGCTGTTAACATGTAGGGATGGGGCAGTAGTTTTAAACCTTGGGCGCGGCGGCATCATCAATGAAGCGGCGGTTGCAAGAGTGATTGATAAGAAAAATATCTCCTTTGGTTTGGATGTCCTCAGTCGCGAGCCGATGGAGCAAAACCACCCTCTTTTGCATGTCAAAAACCAAGACAATCTCTACATAACCCCGCATATTGCATGGACGAGTGTTGAAGCAAGAGAGAAACTTATAGCGGGCGTTATAGAAAATATCACATACTTTACAAGCAGATAACATAACAGAGCTAGCACTTTTTCTCTCAGCTTTTTTAGCAGCCACTATCTTCCCCTTCAGCTCCGAGGTTGCGTTTGTGGCAGCTCTCTCAAACGGCATGCCCGAGTTAAATGCACTTTTTTTTGCCTCAAGCGGCAATATTCTTGCCATCATAACAAACTATTTTTTAGGCTATCTGCTTTACGAAAAAACAAAAACGAAACTCTTAGCATCCAAAACAGGAGCAAAAGCTTACAACTACACTCACGCTAACGGCTACTATGCACTTCTGCTCTCATGGCTTCCAATCATCGGTGATCCACTAACAGTTGTCGCGGGCTTGGTTAGGCTCAGGTTTGTTTGGTTTGTTTTAATCGCTGGAAGCTTGAGGATTGCAAGATATTACTTTTTGACTCTTGTGGTATAATTTACCATATTTAAACAGCCGGAATTTTATGAAATATATATTTGTTTTTTTACTTCTTTTTACCTCCATATATGCTTCACAAAACTCTTTGCAAAAAGTATCTCTGCAGCTTCAGTGGCTTGACCAGTTTCAGTTTGCCGGATATTATATGGCAAAAGAGAAGGGTTTTTACAAGGATGCGGGTTTTGATGTAGAGATAAAAAAATTCAGTTATGAAACAGACCTGATTGGTGATGTACTAAGCGGCAAAACAACATACGGCATTGGTCGCTCAAGCCTAGTTTGGCACTACTCGGAGGGCAAAGAGATCTCTCTGCTTAGTGCAGCATTCCAATCCTCACCGCTTACTCTGATAGCGCTCGAATCTTCAAAAATAAAGAGTATAAAAGATTTTGCTTCTAAAAATGCCATGACAACAGAAAACGCTGTTGAGATTGCATCCGTGTATGCCATGATAAATGCTGCTAAGGTAGATAAAAACAGCATCACATTTAAGAAGCACACTTTTGACCTTGAAGAGTTGATTGACGGAAGAGTTGATCTTTATACAGGGTATGTTTCAAATGAACCTTTTATCTTAAAAAAAAGAGGGATACCATACAGGCTATTTTCCCCAAAAGACAGAGGCTTTGACTTTTATAGCGATATACTTTTTACCTCGCAAGAGAATGTACGCAAAAATCCTGTAAAAGTAGAGAGTTTTAAAAAAGCATCCATAAAAGGATGGGAATACGCTTTTAAAAATATAGATGAAGCAGTAGATATTATTTACAAAAAGTACAACCCTACCAACAAGACAAAAGATGCTCTTATATTTGAAGCGAATGAGCTAAAAAAACTGGCTTATACAGAGAGTGTGCCTTTGGGAAGCATAAAAAAAAGTAAAATTGAGAGGATAGTGGACATCTATAGAGTTACAGGTTTAGTGGAATCCGATGTTGACATTGATAAACTTATATTTAATGCTAAAGATGGATTTTTAACCAAAGAGGAGCATGATTATCTTAGAAATAAACAAGAGGTCAAAGTCTGTGCTATTACATCTATGCTCCCTTTTAGTGATACTCGGCATAAGGATTTTATAGGTGTTTCAGCCGATATTTTAAATCTTACAAAAGAGAATATCAATGTCAGATATAAGTATGTAAAAAGCAGCAGCTACAAAGAGGCTTTGCAAAAAATCTCAAACAATGAGTGCGATATTCTGCCTATGGCGGTATCAAATAAAGAAGAGAAAGATTTAAAGTACACGACCTCTTATCATTATGAACCGCTTATAGTTGTGACAAGAAAATCGCAAAATTATATAGTAGATATAGATAGCATTATAGATAAAGAGTTTGTTGTTGTGAGAGGCAATCCCTTTATAGAGGATTTGAAAAAGAGAAACCCGTGGATAAAACTAAATTATGTCCATTCATTAAAAGAGGGTTTTAGAGCAGTCGAGAGAGGACAATATTACGGATATATAGATACTCTTATAAACTCGGCATACGCTTTTAAAAACAGCTCTAATGTATATCTGAAAATATCTGGGCAGTTTGATGATAAGGTAGGGATATGTTTTGGGGTAAGGAGTGACGATACTACGCTCTTTTCCATTTATGAAAAACTATCAAAAAGCCTCAAGCATCCAGATGTGAATAGCTTTTTTAATAATTGGGTCTCTGTCAATTATGTAAACGGTGTAGAGTTTAAGTACCTAAAAGAGAGTCTTCTTTTGGCGTTTTTTGTACTGTTCGTATTTTTTTATAGACAATATATTTTAAAAAAGAAAAATGGCGAGCTTCAAAGCATGGTTACCCAAGCGGTGGCAGAGATGCAGAAAAAAGATACATATATGCTTCACAAATCACGTTTAGCGCAAATCGGAGAAACCGTAAGCATGATAGCGCATCAGTGGAAACAGCCTCTTAGCACCATATCTGCCCTCAATATATCTATGATTATGGCAATAGAACTTGAAGAGCATGATCTCTGTGATGAGAAACAGAGAAAAGAGTTTTTGGATTTTTTAGATAAAAAGCTTAAAAAAATCGAGTTTTATACAAACAACATGGGTCAGATTATCTCTGATTTTAGTGACTTCTATAGACCCAACAAGCAACAAGAGGAGTGTACTTTAAATGATCCGGTATTTCAGGCTTACTGGCTGCTCGAGGGTAGTTTGGCATCTGAAAATATAGATCTCTCTTTGGAGCTTGGCTCCACGAGCAGAGTCAAGCTCTTTAAAAATGAGTTTGTGCAGGTTTTGGTAAATATCATAAATAATGCAAGAGAGCAGTTTAGTGCAAAAGGGGTTGAGAATGCTCAGATTTGTATAAAAAGTTATGACAGAGATGATGTCGCGGTTATGGAGATAAGCGATAATGCGCTAGGAATAGACGGGGATATAATAG
>NZ_JAVVFL010000079.1:0-9246 GCF_032250635.1 Sulfurimonas sp. | reverse complement strand
GAAGCTTTATCTTCACTCATTTGCATCTGAACAGCACTAACCTTAACCATCTTCTACCTCACTAAACGCTTTTAGCTTTTTCCATCTTTGTTCTCTCAAACTTCATCTTGTCTTGAAACTTTTTACTTCTATCTTTTGCGAAAAGCTGCATATCTTCGATCTCATCCATCTCATCAACAATCTCTACACCCAAAAGAGTTTCAATCGCATCTTCAAGTGTAACGACACCGACTGTCTGACCATAGCTGTCATAGACTATAAATAGGTGAGTCTTTCTCTTGACAAAAAGATCTATAAGATGGGGAACAGGTACATTTTCTGAGACCATATGCACTTCATGTGAGATACTCTCTAAAGTCATACTGTCGTTATCTTCATTGCTCTCTTCAAGAATTCTTTGACTAAAAACAATACCCACAACGTCATCAAGAGTCTCTCTGTAGATAGGAATACGAGAGTGAATGTACATGCGGTCATCCTCTACCGCTTCTTCGATTGTTGTTTCTGCCGATAAAGAAAAAACAACACTTCGCGGTGTCATAATGTCTTTTGCTTTAATATTTTTTAATTTTAAAAGATTTTCAATCAGGTCACTCTCTTTACTTAGAATCGTTCCTTCTCTCTCACCCATCGCAACGACTGCCATAATCTCATCACGTGAAAAATTGCTTTGATGCTTTTTGTTTCTTGAAATATAGTTGGTCAAAAATGATGAAAACCATGTAAAAGGCGCGCTGATTGTCATCATAAATGAGATCATATATGCCGATGGAACCAAAAGTTTTTTCCAGTAAAGTGCGCCGATAGTCTTAGGAATAATCTCTGAAAAGTATAAGATAAGAAGCGTTACGACAAAAGCAACCAGCGCTTGCCACTCCTCTCCAAAAAGAATCTGCGCTTGAGCACCGACACCGGCAGCGCCCATTGTATGCGCAAAAGTATTGACCGTTAAAATCGATGAAATTGGTTTGTCAATATTTGATTTTAAACCTTTTAGCTTGTTGACTAACTGTTCATTTTGGTCTTTTGATAAGCTTTCAATATATGAGTTTGTACTTGATAGTAAAACTGCTTCTAAGATTGAGCAGAGAAACGATATGAATATGGCAAGTGAGAGGTAAACAATGAGCAGAGTCACAGAACTGCTCCCATGAAAACGTGGGTAAAACTACGCGAGGCCGGGTCGCTTTGGGTCATTTAAAATTTCCTTTTAATTTTTGCGCAAATTATAGCATATTATAGTTACTGCCTGTTTAAAAAAGCTTAGCTTATATCTGTGTGCAAGCAAACTCAACAGTGCACCGCAAGCCAAATACTCTCTTCATCAGGCTTTGTCCAGGAGACTCTATGCTTTTTATGTGCAGGAATATTGATATAGTCCCCTGCCCTTAGCCTTACCTCATCCTCGTTCAAAAAAGTTATAACCGCCTCTCCTTTGAGTAAAATTACCCACTCATCTCTTCTTTGGTCATACCACTCAAACTCAGGCGTAGCGTGCCCGTAGGAGACAATTCTCTCTATTTTTACCCCGTCTTTTGAGAACAGCTCTTCAAAAAACTCATCATCTGCAGGTTTTGGGATGTTTTCAAAGATGTTTTTACTCATAAAAGCATGCACTCACATATCCGACAACTCTATCAGTGTCTCCGCTAGCATCTGCACTTGTACTATAGTCAAGCAGTTGTGACTTCAAGCCGAATTTTTTTGCACTAAGAAGCACTGCCTCAACACCAATCTTTCCGCATGCCTCACACCCGCTGTGGAGTTTGTCTATATCAATATTCTCAATTGCTTCAAGACAGATATTGTCAAGTCTTGTCGCATTGCTAAGAGAGTGAAAATGGCTTAAGTCGGTACTTATGATAACGCCGCAATCCTTGTTGCTTAAAATATAATCTATGATTTGGCAAAGCTCAGAAGCATCTGCGTATGAGTAGACAATCTCCACTATCTGGGCATCCTCGATATAGTGCTTTATGAATGGAAACTGCACCTCTGTGCTGTGTTCTTGATGCGCTTCTAAAATACATGGAAGATTGAACCTCTCTTTTATTGCCAGATGCAACGAAGCCGAGCTCTCTATATCTCCAAGCGGCGTCTCGTAGGAGCTAAAATCGCAAAGTGATGCTCCATCAAAACCAATCTTATGCGAAGGTCCCATAACGACAAACTTCTTTACTCTACTTTGGCGCAAAACTCTATATGCTATATTTGCGCTGTAGCCGGAGTAGATATACCCTGCATGAGGGACTATCGCAACTCTTGATTTTAACTGCGGAAGACTCTTTTTTTCATCATAAACAGTGCTAAAGTGTTCAAAATATCTCTCTATCTCAACCGCTCTTCCCGGATAAAAAGCACCGCTCACGCTCATCTTTCTTTTCATCTTAAACTCCTGCTTTTGTTGCTACTCCAATGGAGGTATCTTCTCAAAATCTTCGTTTATTGCCTTAACTCTATACCTGTAAATGTCTGGATGCTCCTCATATACCAAAGGAGTGAGTCCGGCTTTCATGCTAAGATGCTCCAAAAAGACTTTTGGCGACTGTAACTCTTTCCAAACTTGAGGCAGAAATGTTCCCTGATACCCTTTGTGTTTAAAGATAAGACCGTCCAACTGAGGCTCTACTTTTGTAAGCAGATCCGCAAAATCTTCATACTCCAAAATTTCAGGCTCACTAAGAACAGAAACTTCTATATTGATATGTGAAAGCTCTTTTTCGTTAAGCGGATGAAATCTCGGATCTTTAAATGCGGCAGATTTTGCATTTTGAAAAACATCTTCATAAAGTGAACGATGCGCAACCAAGGAGCCTATGCATCCTCTTAGATGATGGTCGTACTCCAGTGTTACAAATGTAGCGGCACTATTTTTCAAAAAGGGGTACTTCTGTAAGAGCTTTACTTTGTCAAAATCATATGCGCTGCTAAACTCTTCAAGTATGGCATGTTTTGCGATTTGTAATAAAACAGCATCTATCATTAAAGCCCCTTTTTATTTAATCAATCGTCCATTTTACAACTTTAAACTTTATAAAATAATAAACACTTTTTTCAGATTAACCTACTATCTCTTTTAATGCATCTTCAAATTTTTCATAATGGAACTCAAAGCCGTTCTCACGCAGCTTTGTAGGGTATACCTCTTTTGAGTCAAGAACCACATGCGCGCCCTCTCCAAAAATCAACTTTATTAAAAAGGCTGGAACACAAAAAAATGTCGGTCGCTTTAGCACCTTGCCCAAAATCTTTGTCTGCTCTATGTTCGAGATAGGGTAAGGCGCGGTAAAATTTACAGAACTGCTAATAGCAGGTGTTTTTATAATAAAATCAATAGCTCTTAGGAGATCTTCTATATGTATCCATGAGACCATCTGAGTGCCATCTCCAAGCTTTCCTCCGACTCCCATCTTAAAAGGAGGCAGTATCTTATCCATAGCGCCACCCTCTTTGGCAAAAATAACGCCAAACCTCATCGTCACGACCCTTACGTCAAAGGCTTTGGCTTTTTCTGCCTCCGTTTCCCACTCCAAACAAAGAGCGGAGAGGAAATCATCAGCATACTTTTTGGAGTTGTCGTCATGCGCTATATTTGACTCATAGATTCCAACCGCTGAAGCACTCAAAAAAAGCTTAGGCTTCTCTTTGCAAACAGCGATAGCATCGACTAGTTTTTTTGTAGTTTCAATGCGGCTGCTGCGAAGCTTTTTTTTATAACTCTCACTCCATGGAGCCAAAATAGTAGTACCGCTTAGATTGATTAGAACATCACACTTCTCAAGCTGCTCTGCTATATTCTCCACGGAGGTGTCTTCGCGTACCCTCAAGCCCACTATCTCATTGTGATTTGGATTGAAGAACTCTTCAAGTTTTGAGCCGACCAACCCACTTTTTCCGCAAATAGCTATCTTAAGCTTGTTCCCTATCGCCATCTAAAACTCCTTGAGGTTATACATCTGCTTTGATTATATGTTTAAGTTAATAAAAAAGTCCTTATAACTGATGTTGCGCACTAAAGTTCCAAAAGCACCGTATCTCTTCTTGTGGCTTCAAACTTCTTGCATCCGCTCTCAAAAGCTCCGCTCTCGCCTATTAGGATGCACTTGTGTTTTGCCCTCGTAACAGCGGTATAAATGAGCTTTGTATTGTGCATAATGTAGTGTGAAAAACTCATAGGAATGACGACAATGTCATACTCCATCCCTTGTACTTTATGGACGGTTAGCGCATAGGAGAGCATCAGATGTGACTTCAACTCTTCGTACTCATAAACTACAACAACATCCTCATTCGGGTAAAAGACTGCCACTTGTTCATCCTCCTCTTCTATCTTGAAAAGAAGTCCGCTCATCCCGTTAAATATGCGCCTGATTGCCGAATCTTCGCCGTTTTTATACCCCTCACCGCTCCACGAAGTCATGTTTTCATTTTTGGTGTGAACAACCTTGTCCATAAGCCTAAACTCTACACCGCCCTTTTTTACGCACTTTTTGGGGTTTGGGTTGAAATAGTCCTGCAAGACACTGTTTAAGTTGTTTACGCCAAGAGTTCCGCCCTTCATGGGAGTAATAACCTGAAAATAGTTCAGATACTCTTTAATCTGCTTATTGTTAAGTCTGTACCTTGCTTTTTCGATTGATTCAACAACCTTGTGGGCTATCTCGGCAACTATTTGCGCGGAGTTATTTTCTCTCATATCCTGCAGCTCTTTTTGAGAGAGTTGGTTTTTCAAAACATAATAGTTCTGCATGGAAACATCCAAAAACTCAAAATCTTCATATGTTTTTCTATACTCGGGAACAATCCCCTCCCGTATATCGTTTGCGATAACCGTTATGGCTTTGTCTTCACTCTGTCTGTAGATTTTTGTAAGCTTTACAATGGGTGCAAGCTCCAATGTCAAAACATCGCTCAGTACATTCCCCGCACCGATGGGAGGGAGCTGCGCATCATCTCCTACGATAATCAAGATGGCATTTTTATCTATTTTTGAAACCAGCCTTGCAAAGAGAGAGGAGTTTATCATGGATGCTTCATCTATTAAAACAACCGAGTAGGGAAAGTTGTCCCTGTCTTCAAACTTAACAAGCAGACTCTGGATAGTTGCGCTCTCATAACCCGTCGTATCGGCGATGCGCTGCGAAGCTATACCGCTAAGAGCACATGTCATTATCTCTTTTTTGTCATATTTTATATTGAGCAAATCCAGAACTGTTTTAGAAGTCGTACTCTTCCCCGTTCCGGCATAACCTACCAAAAAGAGTATGGAAGCACCATCGTTTATCTTCTTCACCGCCTCTTTTTGCTGCTCTCCCAACTGAAGCTCTTTCTCTTTTAAAAACTCGTCAATATTTTTTACAAACCCGTCGTTTTGCAGCTTTGCTCTTCTTTTAAACTCATCATATAAATATTTCTCTGCATCATAAAGTCGCGCAGGAGAGACACGATTGTTTTTCATCAAAACAATGCTCCCCTCACTAACGCGCTCAATCAAAATCGCCTCATAAAGATGGTTTTTGTCACTAAATAAAAGAAGTTCATTAAGCTCGCTAAAGAGTATCTCTTTTGCCACACATGAGTTGCCCTGCTGCTCGCAGTAGTTAAGCAGTACATAATCCATTGCCGAACCTATACGGTTTTCATCGCTTGGATTTACCCCCATCTTAAGGGCGAGTTCATCGGCACGTTTGAAGCCTATTGAGTTTATGGAGGTTAAAACGTAAGGATTGTTTTTTATCTTTGCACATGGCTCTTCAACATCTCTCATGGCAGTTGCAATAGTTGTTAAAAATGCGGGAGAAACATCATAAGGGCTTAAGAACTCCCCTATTTCACGCATGGAACGAAACTTTTTCCACGAAGCCTGAATCTTCTTCAGCCTCTTCTCTTTGATACCGCTAAACTCTAAAAGCCTCTCTATATCGTTGTCTAAAACCTCGACAAGCCCCTCGTTTCCGAAATGCTCTATAAGCTCAGCCGTCAGCTTCTTTGTAAACCCCTTTACGATTTTGTTGAGAAAGAAAAAGAGTTCGTTTTGGTTCACTTTTATCTGCTCAAACTTAAAAGTTTTGCCATACTTTTTATGCTCTTCCCAGTGCCCCTTAAGAGTCACAGCAGAATCCTTAAGATGTGAAACAGCACTCTCAAAGTAAGAGCCGCTAACCTTTTCACCGCCCTTCAAAACGGCTATAAAAAAAGCCTCTTCTTCAAAAAGGATTTTGTCAATCTGACCTATTATGGTTTCATTCAATATTTAGACCTGAACGAATATCATCGATTGTAAAAACATCCTGTTTATCACTTGCTAATTCAAAAGCTATTACCTCATTAAATGTAGTATCTTTTAAATATTGTTGATTAAGAAGTAAATTTTTAAATGCTTCTTTTGTATCTTTTCCTTTTGAAAACCCTATTACTTGCATATTCTCAATATCTGGCACATCCGATTCGCTATCTGGCTGAAACGTAAACCCTTCAAATGTTACAAATATATATTTTTTATCTATAATACTATTTTTCAAACTGCACATCCTAGTTAAGTTTATATTTTCCACGAGCCGTAAAGCTTAGATACTCTTTATCTCTTAAGACTTGAAGCTGTTGCCTGATTTTTGCTTGAACATTATTGTTGTCTGGATGCTTGAGCTTAAGATAAGTTTCAAATTGATAAATATCATGAAGAGTAAAATCTTTTCTATCAAGTTTTTCAATACATTTTAAAATATCAAGTATCCAACCTTTGGATTTAATATTGTGAGACTCTTTTAAAAAACTTGTTTTATTCCACTCTTCTAAAATTTTATCTTTACTTTGTATCTTGGAATCTTTGACATAAAATATTTTACCGCTATTTGGAATAGTATCAAGAAGGATATTGCATCCTACCCAACCCGCTCTTCTAGCTGTTGAAGAGAGCGGGTTTCGCTTTTCAATGATTTCTGGAATAAAAAAATGTTTTGGAATAACTATAAAATTAGAGATATCAAGAGTATTTTTATCATAATTTAAAAAGAAGAAGTTTGGATTTGATTCACTTTGCAGGCGTTCAATCATCGTAGCATAAGCACCATCGACAATTTTTTTACCAATTTTGTCTTTTTTACTTTTGAGTTCATAATCTTCACTGCATTTAGGACAATAAAAATCAGCAACAGGCTTATTATTTTCATATTCACATATACTGCTGCCGCAGTTGGGACAGTATATAAATTCATTGACCCAATTTTCTGTTAAGACTCGTATTTTTTGTGAGTTGCTATGGTAAATATCCGCTTTTGCTGAGTAAAGATTTAAGCTCATTAATTTACCATTTTAAACATAATCTTTACGCCTTAACCCTCTTGTTTCTATCAACTTCCTGCGCTTTGTATAGCTCTGCGCAGCCTCGTGAGAGTTCGCGGATTTTTAGGATGTAGTTTTGGCGTTCTGTTTGGCTGATGGCTTTTCTGGCATCTAGTACGTTAAAAGTGTTTGCCGCCATCATGCATAGGTCGTACGCGGGAAGAGGAAGCCCTGCTTCTATGGTTTTTAGGCACTCCTCACTTTTTGCGTTAAACTCTGCAAATAACATCGCCGTATCTGCTACTTCAAAGTTGTACTTGCTAAACTCTATCTCAGCCTCTTTGTGAACATCGCGGTAGAGTGTTTTTCCATGCTCATTTTCGCCCCAAACGATGTCAAAAACAGTGTCCACTCCTTGCAGATACATAGCAAGTCTCTCTGTTCCGTAGGTTATCTCAACTGCTACAGGACTGCACTCTATGCCGCCTACTTGTTGAAAATATGTAAACTGTGTCACTTCCATACCGTTAAGCCAAACTTCCCAGCCAAGACCCCATGCACCGAGTGTCGGTGATTCCCAGTTATCTTCTACAAATCGGATATCATGGTTTTTTACGTCAAGTCCGAGATACTCTAACGACTTTAGGTAAAGCTCTTGAATGTTGTCCGGTGATGGCTTGATGAGCGCTTGAAACTGGTAGTAGCTCCCTAAACGGTTTGGATTTTCGCCATATCTTCCATCCGTTGGACGGCGAGATGGTGCCACATAAGCAACAGACCACGGAGTAGAATCTAGTGAGCGCAAAAAAGTAGCCGGATGAAATGTTCCTGCACCAGCAGGAATGTCGTAGGGTTGTACTATATTGCACCCCTGCTTCATCCAAAATTCTTGTAGTTTTAGTAACATGGAGCTAAAAGTTATCATGAGTGCCTCTTGTAAATAGTTGCGCCATTATAACAAAGCAATACTTTACTTTTTTGAAATTTCCTCTTTAAGCGCTTTATGCATCATCTGATATGTAGAGCGGTTAAAAAGATATGCTTTTGCTCCAAAAAGAGTGTCAAACATAATTTTCCAGAGTGTAGAAAAGTTATCATCATCTCTTTTGTCACAGAGCTTTTTTTGCATCTTTAGCTCAAGCTCTGCCAAAGCTTTTGCATGGAGTGCATACTCTTTGATAATCTCATAATCAACACCCACGCTTTTAAATTTCTCTATAAGCCTTACAATCGAGAGCTCTTTTTGCGTAAAATCGTCCTCTGCTAGAGGCAGCAAAAGACCATCCCTTAAAAGTTCTTCCAAAAACTCTGCATCAACACTAAAAAGTTCTATAAACCCCTCTTTTGTGTAATGCTTTGCATCTTTAGGAATACTGCCTAGAGTCTGCATCAAAGGCGCTATCATTGAAGAGGAGCTGGAAAATGATTGGTTTTTATTTTGTAGTATCTCTTTTATTTGCTCGTTTGAGCTTCCCACCTCCTGCTTCATGTACTTTATATATTCCAAAAGCTCAATATGTTCATTGCCGTATCTATGAACGTTAGACTTCAGCTTTTTTGCTTCTGGTAGCAAGCCTTCTCTTATATAGTATAAAACTGTTGATTTTGGAACATTTGTTTTCGCAACTAACTCAGATATTTTGTACTCCATAGTAAGTCCTATTAATATTATTATAAGAATTATACCCTATAATTCAAAACGTTAAGTACCACTTAACGTTTTAGAAATGCTAAAAGGATTAATATGCCTCGTAAAATACCTTGGTGGGTTGGCGGTCTTTTGATGGCTCTGCTATTTTTTTTCACTTTTTCTGTTTGGGGTGCAAATCGTCCGATAGGTGCATCTACCGGTATGTCTTATATTTCAAATATGATTTTTGGTTTAGAACCACAAAACTATGAGTATGCTGCAATCATAGAAACAAGCGGTGCATGGGAAGGCGTTATGCTGATTGGTGTTTTTTT
>NZ_JAVVFL010000078.1:0-9361 GCF_032250635.1 Sulfurimonas sp. | reverse complement strand
TCTAAATGCTATGACGGATGAGCTGCATGCGAAGCTGGAGACGTTTAGAACGTAAGACTAACTCTCATCTTCGATAAAGATAGCATCAAGCAATCCGTCGACAAACTCATACTTGTCAAAGAATGTTAAGTTTTCTGGCTGTTCGCCTGTTCCAACGTAAAGAATAGGAAGTTCAAGTGCGTAAGCAATGCTGAAGATGCTTCCCCCTTTTGCCGTTCCATCAAGTTTTGTGATGATAATGCCGTCAATCCCTATCATCTCATTAAAGGCTTTTGCCTGAGCGATTGCGGAGTTGCCCTGCGTGCCGTCAATGACAAGAACAGTTCTGTGCGGTGCGCCGCTATGCGCTTTATCGCAAATTTTTGCTATTTTTTTGAGCTCGTTTCCAAGGTTTGTCTGCGTATGAAGTCTTCCCGCAGTATCTATGATGACGTTGTCAAATCCTCTTGATTTTGCAGAGTCTATGGTGTCATAAGCAACGGCAGAACTGTCATGACCCTGTTTGGAAGCGATGATGGGGATGTCGAGTTTTTTTGCCCAGAGAGTTAGCTGCTCTATGGCTGCCGCTCTGAAAGTATCTCCCGCTCCAAGAATAACTTTTTTGCCCTCACTCTTATAGCGAGCCGCAAGTTTAGAGATTGTGGTCGTTTTTCCCGCACCGTTTACTCCGATAATCAGCTCGACAAACGGAGAAGTGAACTTTGGTTCTTCGTATGATGTGTAGGCAAGGGTGGAAAGAAGCTTTGAACGTAAAATATCGCGTGTTACATTGTCTTGATATATTTCGCGAAGTATTATCTCTACAAGGGCATACTCGACGTCAGCTTCGAGTAAAATATCTTCAATCTCATCTTTTGTGAATGATATTTTCTTTTTTGGAACTACAGATTTTATGGCATCTGCAGTTTTGGAGAGAGATTTTTTTATAAAACCAAACATCTATTTATCCAAAGCATTTCTGATGTCGCTGTCAATAAACTCCTCCTCTGTAGCGCCGACATAGTAGTTTATAAGCTTTGCATCTTTGTACATTGCCATAGTAGGGATAGGAAATCTCTCTCCAAGTTCGAGCTCTTTAACCAATTCGTTTACAAGACGGCGATTTTGGTCTGAGTTGACAAGAAGATATTTCGCACCGTAAGTCGTTGCAAAATCTAGAAGTTTTGCATCCTCAATCTTGTCCTCAATAGTTATGCCGATAATAATTAAATTATCTTTATGCTTCTCTTGAAGTGAGCTTAGATGAGAAGCGGCTGCACGACATGGAGGGCACCATGTGGCAAATATATCAAAAATAACTATTTTGCCCTCCGCGCCCTCTAGCTTAAAACCTTTGCCCTCTTTTTTGACAACATACTGCTTTTTATCAAGTCCCGTTAACACATACTCTTTTGCTGCAATCATCTCGTTTGCGCTCTTTTTCTCTTCATTGTTTGAACACCCCTGAAAAAGTAGTGTCGATACAATTGAGAGGGATAAAATATATTTTTTTAACATTTGCTTACCTTGTTTTCTTTTTTTTAAGTAAAATTAGCGAAATTATAGCCACAAAGATTTTACATGCCTCTTACAAAAGCAATTTTTAGACAAAATTGTCTACAAAAAATTAAAAGCAGTCCGCTGCATAATCAATTTTACAAAAATGCCAAAATAGATGCTAAGCTCCTTAGGGAACTTAAAAGATTTAAAAACAAAAGAATACTTTTTTATACTTCACTCCCTTTTGAGGCAAATACTTTTAAATCAATTCAAAAGTTGAGAAAAAAATGTGATATTTTTGTTCCATTTATGGAAGGCGAAAGTTTTAAGATGGTACCATTTAGGTTACCGCTGAAAAAGAAAAAATTTGGTATTTATGAAGCGGGAAAAAGTTTAAGAGATATTAAAAAAGTTGATGTAGCTATAGTGCCCATTGTTGGCGTAGACGGAAATTTACAAAGAGTTGGTTTTGGAAAAGGGATGTACGATCGTTTCTTTGAAAAGTTAAAAAAGAGACCGTACACGATTTTTATACAATCAGAATTTTGTTATACAAAAGAGTTCATTTGTGATGCATACGACATTACATGTGATGTAATTATTACGCCAAATATTAATGTGCAAAATAAAAATATAGCTATAAAGAGGAATCAAAATGCTAAACGAGATACTAATTGGAGGCTCAATCGCTTCCGTTAGTGGACTTTTAGGTTTTTTCATTTCTAAAAAAATAACGAGTGCTAATTTTGATATATATGTCGAAAAAGCAAAAGCTCAAGCAAGTGCGATAGAGAATGAGGCGCAGTTGCTTCTTTATAAAGCAAATATAAAATCTCAAGAGATAGAGCTAGAGGCTACAAAGTTGTATGAAAATGCAAAAGAGAGAGCCAAAGCTGATCTTGCACAAAGAGAAGATGAGATTCTTAGGAAAGAGCAGAGCTTTAAACGCTATAAACAAAATGAAGAGAGAAGACTTCAAGATGAAGTGTCTGTCTTAAAAGCAAGACAAGTTGATTTAAAAAGAAATGAAAAATCCCTAGGCTCACTAAAAAAGAGATACGAACAGAAGATAGACGAGGCGCTAAATGCCATAGAGCACTGCGCTGGAATGACAAAAGATGAGGCAAAAGCCGTTTTACTTGAAAAAGTAGAAGAGAAGTCGCGAGCAGATATAGCCCATATTGTAAGACGTTATGAAAATGAGGCAAAAACCGAGGCTAAAAAAAGAGCAAACTATATTTTAGCTCAGGCTACAAGTAGATATGCGGGCGAATTTGCCGCAGAGCGGCTTACAAATATTGTCCACCTCTCCGATGATGAGCTAAAAGGGCGCATCATAGGCAAAGAGGGCAGAAATATTAAAACCCTAGAGACTCTTTTGGGAGTTGATATTATTATCGATGATACCCCAAATGCGATTATGCTCAGCAGTTTTAATCTATATAGACGTGCTATTGCTACAAAAACCATAGAGCTTCTCATAGAGGATGGGCGTATTCAGCCTGCTCGTATTGAAGAGATTTACGGCAAAGTGTGCGATGAATTTGAGTCTGAAGTTTTAAATGAGGGCGAGGAGATATTGGCTGATTTGGATATCGGTGTAATGCATCCTGAGCTTATAAAACTCATAGGAAAGCTTCGTTATCGTGCAAGTTATGGACAAAATGCACTTGCGCATACACTTGAAGTTGCACATCTTGCAGGAATAATGACGGCTGAGATGGGCGGAGATGTGAAACTTGCAAAAAGAGCAGGGCTTCTGCATGACATAGGCAAGGCTCTAACGCATGATAACAACGGAAACCATGTCGACTTGGGTGCGGCTATTTGCAATCGCTATAACGAGCATAGTGTAGTTATAAATGCTATTTATGCGCACCACGGGCAAGAAGAGATAAACTCTATAGAGTGTGGTGCAGTCTGTGCTGCGGATGCGCTCTCGGCTGCAAGACCGGGTGCCAGACGTGAAGTGCTTGAGAGCTTCTTAAAGAGAGTTACCGAGATAGAAGAGATAGCCTCAGAGCATACGGGTGTAAAACAGGCTTATGCAATCAATGCAGGACGAGAGGTAAGAGTGATCGTCAATGCCTCTTTAGTCAATGACGACGAATCTGTTTTAATGGCGAAAGAGATAGCCAAGGAGATAGAGCAGAAGGTTCAATATCCAGGCGAGATAAAAGTAAATGTCATCAGAGAGAGCAGAGCTGTAGAGTTTGCAAAATAAGATATAAAGAGGATGTCTATCTAATAGACATCCTCGGTAACATTCATCTCTGAATCGTCGTATGGGTCCATGTGAATAAGCACATGCACATGTTTATCTTCAAAAAGTGCGCGAAATTTTGCTTCAAGTCTATCCGATATGAGATGTGCATCATAGAGCGATATGCTAACATTAAAGACCACATGAACAGAGATGAATATATGAGAACCTGACTCTCTGGTTTTTAGGTCATGATAGCCGTTAATATCCTTTTGGGTCTCTAAAACCATTTCGATTTTTGCTAAATCTTCTGGTGATGGAGCAGCATCCAGTAGCATAAACATCCCCTCTCTTATAATAGGCATTGCCGAGTAGATCATATAAAAGGCAATACCTATACCTAAAATAGGGTCTATAAGATACTCTCCCGTAATGGAGATAAGCCCTAGTGCAAGCAAGATGGCACCGTTTGAGAAGAGGTCCGTTTTGTAGTGAAGTGCATCTGCTCTTATGACCATATTTTTTGTTTTTTTAGCGACATAGTTTAAAAAAGCGACTAAAAATGCAGTGATTACAAGAGAGGCAATCATAACGGCAATACTTGTTCCTACATACTCCATCGGCGTGTAGTTTACAATTTTTGATATCGCTTCATAGAGTATGAAAAGTGCTGAAAAAGAGATGACAAACCCCTCTATAACAGCGGCAAGAGGTTCAATTTTGCTGCGTCCGAAATGAAATTTATGATCAGGGTCTTTCTCTGAACTATTGAGAGCAAAATAGTTAAAAAGAGATACCGTTAAGTCAAGAAGCGAATCAATCGCCGAGGCTAAAACAGCAATAGAACCGCTAAATATACCAACACTCATCTTCATAAGTACAAGCACCGCCGCCACACTTGTTGAGACAACCGTAGCTTTCTTTTCCAATCTCATCAAACTCCTTATAGCTATCTTTTGATACAATTATAATTAAATTTTTTTAAGATAAAGTATAAGATGAATATAGATGCACTAAGAGAAGAGCGACAAAAGTGGATGAAGTGGAAAAATATAGCGCCGCTTCGTGAAGCGCTTGATGGTTTAGAGGATGGTTCATGGGAGGTAACTCTCGGCGATGTTGTGAAAATAAGCGGTAATTACCCAGACCTGCCGGAGATACAGAGAGTGGCACGCATGATGATGCCTTGGAGAAAGGGACCGTTTGAAATATTTGACACATATATAGACTCCGAGTGGAGAAGCAACATAAAATACAATCTGCTGCGCAAACATTTTAATTTAAAAGATAAGAGAGTTGCCGATATAGGGTGTAACAATGGATATTATCTTTTTAGAATGCAGGAGGACTCTCCAAAATCGCTTGTAGGCTTTGATCCTTCGCCGCTTTATAAGACACAGTTTGATTTTATAAATCACTTTGCTAAAAGCAGCATTATCTATGAGCTTTTGGGCGTGGAGCATTTAGAGTTTTATGAAGAGAAGTTTGATACTATTTTTTGTTTAGGGGTTCTTTATCACAGAAGCGATCCGGTTGCTATGTTAAAGTCTCTTTACAAGGGTCTTGATAAAAAAGGTGAAGTGATACTTGACACTTTTTATATTGAGGGTGATGAGGAGATGTGCCTATGTCCCGAGTCCTCATACTCTAAGATACCCAATATCTATTTTGTACCGAGTATAAAAGCTCTGAAAAATTGGTGCACAAGAGCAGGATTTAGCGGATTTGAAGTCTTGGAGAAAACCGTGACAAACAGCGACGAACAGAGAAAGACTTCATGGATGGAGGGACAATCTTTGGAGGATTTTTTGGATAAAAATGACAGCACTAAGACGGTAGAGGGCTATCCGGCTCCTGCTAGAGTTTATGTAAAATTAAGTAAGGATAATAGATGAGCGAGAGAGAAGATAGAGATTTTGAAGATAATGAAGAGCTCGAAGTAGAAGATTATAGAGCTAAAGATGATGTACTGCTAAAAACGCATGAAGAGGTCAATCATGATCTCTGCGGAGAGATAGAGAAGATGGACATTGGGTATGTTAAACTAAAACTTGTAACCACCCATGATATGATTGCCGACTCAAAGGGTTTAATCCATGGAGGCTTCGTTTTTGGCGCGGCAGATTATGCCGCTATGGCTGCCGTTAATGAAAGAAATGTTGTTTTAGTCGCAAGCAACTGTCAGTTTTTATCTCCTGTAAAATTTGGCGATATAATAAATTTTACGGCTAAAGTGCGTCATAAAGAGGGCAGAAAAAGAAACGTGCATGTTATTGGCAATGTTTTGGATATTAAGGTTTTTGACGGTGAGTTTAAGACCGTTGTGACGGATAGACACGTACTGAAATTAAGACTGACAGAGGAAGAGGGGGAGGAGTACCATAACGAGCACGACTAAAGGTTTGCTATCCAGTAGTCGCTGTATTGCTGCTCTTGCTTGATTGTTGTCGTGTTTCCATGCCCTGGATATATCGTTTTGTCGTAGGGGATTTTCTTAAACTCTTCGAGAGATTCTCTCATCTGCTGCGGTGAGGAGTATGGAAAATCTGTTCGTCCGATGGAGCGCTCAAATATAAAATCACCGCTAAACATTGCATCATTTATCTCTATTGTGGAGCACCCGGGTGTATGTCCTGGAAAATGGCGAAACTTCACTTTTACCCCGTTAAAGTCAAACTCCTGATTTGGTTCTACTTCTACGTCAGGTTTTGAAGGCGGCAGATCAGGACTCCATGAACTTCCCAAAAGAAGCATTACATCCTCTTTTGGGGTGTAGAGTGGAACTTTTAATCTCTTTTGCAGCTCTGCATTGCTCCAGACATGGTCGAAATGTCCATGCGTGTTTAAGATGGCAACAGGGTTGGTAACATTTTGCATAACCCACTCAGTAGCGCCGATACCAGGATCAATTATAAAATCCATCTCCTCAAGGGTTACTATGTAGCAGTTTGTTTGGTACTCTCCCATCGCTTTTGCTTTTATCTTCATATTCATACTCCTACTAATTAATCTCATATAATTTGAACTCGTCCAAATTATATTCAGGCACTAAAGCTTTGCCCATAAGGGCAAGAGGAGTCATTTTGACTCCTTTTTTTATGAAAGTATAACATTGGTAACTAAAATTCCGTAATAAAAGTCAAGGGCTTGACCTTAATTTGTTTATTATTTGTTTTTGAAGATTTTTTGTGATTTTAGCATAAAGTTGTTTATAGAGGCGGTAAAACCTCTATTTTAAAGGAGAAATAGCGGAGACCCTAAGACTGAGCAAGAGTTCATTTTGTGCGTGTATTTTATAAACCATTTGTTTGATATCATGGAAATCTTCAATATCTGCTCTGATATGTGTTACTTCGTTCTCAAGTTTAGCGAACCGTACAACAACATAAGTCAGAAGTGATAAGAAAGTAATCACAACACCGATAAGGTTTATAAAAATATCAATGCTCATTATGAAAAATTAACCTGCTTCATTCCGAGAATATAAGCTTGTTCAACAAGAACACCGTTGATAGTTAGACCTTTTATAGCCGTAAAGATTTCATCTTCGTTCATTGTGTTTTTAGCAAGGAAGCTAAAATATGTTTTTGTACCAGCAAGGCTTTTTACCATTACGTTAACTTCATTTGCGACTGTTTCAACATCGCTCCCCTCAGTTCCCGTATGTTGTAAAACTTCCCACTCGCCATCAAGAAAATCTGTTGCAAATGCAATAGCATTAAGGTCATTTGTAGGAACGGTAATCGACTTTACTTTGTCGCCCAATTTGTTTCTAATTAGTGATTTTGCCATCGTTATGCCTCGCTTTTCATGTTGTAAGGATTTGCATACTCACAAGCAGTTGCAGAATTAAAATCCATATCCCAAACACCGACAACAGCCGTTCTCACTTCGTGAAAGTGTTTTGTAGCTTTTAAGTGTGGAATAAATACACTTTGAGAGTGAACCGCACCGCCTAATAGTTTCTTACCAACCGCAAAACCAACATGGTTAAGAATTAAAGGATTTGAGGGAGTTCCACCGCTTCCTTTAGTTTCCCATGTTTCAAGCTCGCCAGCCATGAGAGTCTTAAGTGTTGCTAAATCAGCAATAGAAGCAGAAACGTTTACTGTTTTAACGGTTTTGCCGTTTACAATTTGTCTAATCATTTTTGACACCTTTTTGTTTTTTAACTCTTTTTTTTGAGTTACGAAAGTTTAGAATGTTTTTTTAAGCTGTACAGATAGTGAAATATTTTTTAAAAAAGGTATCTATTTAAAGGGATTGGACAGAGTAGCATTTCACACTTTGTTTATTTTTTTTAAAAGTGGCAAGTACTTAAAGAACAAAAACTGTAAATAAAGAGCGGATCAAAGAGCAAAGAGCAAGAGCGCAAAATCAGCTAAAAAAAGAGGAAGCCAAAAAGCGTACACCCCTTTCCTTAATTTTTATGAAGTTTAGCATTTTTGAAAGCTGAAAAGACAATTAAGGGGCAAAGCCCCAGAAGTGTCTTATAAGCTTTAAAATACTTGGGTCGCATAAATGAAGGGAAAAGGGAGGAAGCTTTTTTACAGGCTACCACTTCATGTAAAAAAAGAACTTCTGATGCAAAAAGAGCTGCTGAGTCACATTTATATTTTTATCCTGTAACGTCACACTATTCTTGAGCAGATCCGTCACGAACAAACTTCTAAAATAAGAGGAACATCATCAGAAGAATTACCTAAATCTAAAGTGCCATTTATAATATCTGCTTTATAAGACTCTATCATCTTTATGTAATCAAGGGTAAAATCAATATATGAAATATTATGATTATTATCGCATGCTAGGTTGCTAGATTTAAAAGAAAGAGGTAATCCGCAAGAGGTACATTTTAGAGGAGTTGTACCACTTGATTGCATATCTACATAACCGAATGCTATAAAAATATCTGATAATTCCGTATTTTTCATTTTTTAAACAACCCCGCATAGACACCAGTAACAGACTGACCGTTTACCTCTAAATGTGTTTTAATCAGGGCGAAAAGCTCTGTTTCATTTATAGTATTTTTTATATTATGAAGTATCAACTGCCTTGAGACTCTTGATGTATCAGTCTCATGTTTTAGAAGACCTTTAAAAAGTTTTGTATATTGAAAATCATCGGATGGAATTATGCCGTCTGCCTGATATTCAACTTTTAAAATCTCTGTGAGCTTCATAGTTGATACTTGACTATAAAAATCTATTACAGACTGTAATGATTTCGCCTCAATGTGGTTTACAATGGTTCTTTGACCTTGTTTTAATTGAACTTTATATTGTGGCATTTTAAAGTATCCAATTATAATTATTAGGATTTTGAATGACATAAATTAATTTGGTACGGAAAAACTCAAGTTCAGAAATATCATAATGAGCACTTGCAGTAGAAATAGAAAGATTATAATATCTACCATTATAAAGAACAGTTAAACAAGTCTCAATCAAACCTCTAGAAGCATAATCACCAGTGAAAGGAGTTAAATCCTCCATATTAAAACTAACAAGCTTGGAAACCAAAGAGTCAAAATGAACATCAAAAGAAGTTAAAGAAATTAAATTTACATGAATACCACAAGAGGCATTAATAATAACCTTATCAGGAAGATAAGAATATGAAAGTGGAATGACCCCACTTATATAGACAGAAACTTATTCAGTTAACACCTTGTTT
>NZ_JAVVFL010000271.1:0-1651 GCF_032250635.1 Sulfurimonas sp. | reverse complement strand
CTGTGGCACTCCAAGGTAAAAATGGGCAATCGGAACATAATACCCTTCAAGATTATTAAAACTAAAACTAAAGCCGACCAAAGAGTCATTCTCATAATCAAGCCCCGTAGTCTCCGTGTCAAAAGCTACAATCGTCTCTTTATCCAGTACATTCAATACTCTGTGAAGCTCTTTTGCGTCAGTGATAAGAGTTGTTTTAAAGTCGAGTTTTTTGTCGTTTTGTATTTGAGTCTCTATCTTTGCAACCGCTTTTTGGTGCGTCTCATCACTAACCATATTTTTTGCCTGCAGAGTTCTTAGTATTGAATTTTGCTCATATTTTACAAGTTCGTCATATATATTTAAAAAAGGGTGCTCAATATCCATCTTATACTCTTGGAAATCAAAACTCTCTAACACATCATCTCTTAGAGTTACAAGCTCTCTTGATCTGTAGGCATCTGCTTTAAACTGGGTAAGCTTTTTCTGAATACCCGGAGGTTTAATCTCATCTATATTTGCATAGATGTTGTCAAGAGTTTTATACTCTACTAAAAGCTTCTCGGCTCCGACTTTTCCTATCCCTCTAACACCTGGGATATTATCCGCAGAATCGCCCAAAATTGCCTGATAATCTATAAACTGTTTTGGAGATATGCCGTATTTTTCTAGACATGCATCTTCATCCATAACTTTTTTCTTTATAGCATCAATCAAAACAACTTTGCCGTCATCTATAAGCTGAAAGAGGTCTTTGTCATGTGAGACTATTCTTACATTGTAGCCCTTCTCTTTGGCAAAGTGCACGACGGTAGCGATTATATCATCCGCTTCATACCCGACACGACCTAGCGTTTTATAACCCATCTTGTCTATCCACTCAATAGCGATTGGCAGCTGCATCATAAGCTCTTCTGGAGGAGCGACTCTATGTGCTTTATAGTTTGCATCTATCTCATTTCTAAAAGTCGGACCTTTAGAGTCAATAGCAAAAATCAGGTAATCGCTGTCATGCTGTTTTTGAAGTGTGGAGATGAAGTTTGTAAAACCGGTCAATAGTCCTGTAGGAAAACCCTGGGCATTTTTAAGATATTGCGGAAGTGCATAAAAACTGCGAAAGAAAAAACCAAACGTATCAATTATAGTAACTGTTTTACTCATTCCTCTGGTTTATCCGTAAACTGAGAGATAGCCTCTTGTAAGATGGCAATATCATAACCTGCATCTGCAGCTTTTTTGAGTCCGAAATTGATAGAGATATCAGAAAATGGCTTGTTAACAGGCACTATTGTTTTTACTATGTTTAGAGCCGCTGAGCACTCCTTTATATTATCGGGAGCTGACGAAGGATTGTCGGAGTATTTAATCATCTCTATAAAATTGGAGTCAAATCCCCAATGTTTAAAGACCAGCGCAGTCACTTCTCCGGATGTTGCATCAGAGTAAGCTTTCTCAACCACGGCAATATTGTTAGAGTTTTCAATTTCACTTGCAAAGCTAATTGCTTCATCATTTTGAATAACTTCGCTGGCAATGAGAATTTTCCCCGTCTCTTGCAAAAAAGCAGCAAGGTAGAGCTCTTCTGCTTTGTATCTGTCTATTTTTCTATACCAGCTAAACATCAATGCTGCTTGAAGTGAAGATGTTTTTGCAAACTCTTCAGATGTTATAC
>NZ_JAVVFL010000077.1:0-9415 GCF_032250635.1 Sulfurimonas sp. | reverse complement strand
AGTCCATTTTTATGTTTTAAAGATAATGCTAACAGAGCAAACCCTAACAGCCATTCCGGAGTTATCAGAAGTTCAAACCTATGTACAGAGATTTTTCAAAACACAAACCCTAACCACTACAAGACAAAATTTATTTTTGAAAATGGCGAGAGTGTTAGTTATGAAGAGGAAGAGATCATCAAAGTTGACAGCGGCTTAGAGAAGCCTGCTAAAAAGGTGACAGCGCTCGATGCTATTGGCGGACGTGAAATATATATGGTAGAAAAAGAGAAGATAGACGGCGACACTGCGGTTTGTAATCTCGCTTCGGTCAATCTTTCACGCGTAAATACTAAAGAGGACATTGACAGAATCGTCCCCATTGCGATTCGCGCGTTAGATAATGTAATAGACCTTAACTTCTACCCGCTTGAGAAAGTAAAACGCACTAACATGAAAACGCGCGCGATCGGTCTTGGTGTTATGGGCGAAGCACAGATGTTGGCGCAAAAAGCTATAACATGGGGAAGCCAAGAGCACTTTGACAAAGTAGATGAGATAATGGAGTCCGTTAGTTTTAATGCCATCTCTGCATCTAGCGACATTGCGCTTGAGAAAGGCTCTTACTCAGAGTATGAGGGTTCTAAATGGAGCCAAGGCATTATGCCGATGGATCATGCAAATGCGGAGGTTAAAAAGCTTGTTGACCGCGGCGGACTTTTTGCTTCAGCTTACGAGTGGGACGAACTTCGTGCCAAAGTCAAAAAACAGGGCATGAGAAACGGTTATCTTATGGCAATAGCACCTACGAGTTCTATCTCGATTTTAACAGGCACGACACAGGCGATTGAGCCGGTATTTAAACGAAAGTGGTATGAGGAGAATCTCTCGGGACTTATTCCCGTTGTTGTTCCTGAACTCTCTCCCGATACTTGGGCGTACTACACTCCTGCGTATGATCTGAACCAGACGATTCTCATCAAAGCGGCGGCAATCCGCCAGAAGTGGTTGGACCAGGGTCAAAGTCTTAACATCTTCATAACTCTTGACAAAGCAAGCGGAAAGTATCTAAACGAGATATATATGCTTGCTTGGAAACTAGGACTTAAATCTACCTACTATCTTCGTTCACAATCTCCGGAGATGGCAAGTGATGTTGAGGATAGAAGCATGGAGTGTGTAGGTTGTCAATAGGATGAGGCCTCTGCTTAAAAAAGATTGCAATGCGTTTTTAAAGCGATTTGACAACTTTATAGATGCAGAGCTCAGATCCATAGAGATTATCTCTGCTAATAGCGTTAAAATTACTCTAGCGGCACAAGACGGTGCTAGAGAATTCGACTGGATAACAGTTACTTTAGAATTTAACGGCATCAAGGGCGCGCTACTGCTTGAAAATTCAAAACTCTCACATGTAGATATGAGCGAGGGCATAACACTGCTCTGTGAAGAGAACCGATTTGCTTTTGGCATCGGCAGTTATACCAATCTTCGCAATATAACAGACTCTGTGTGTTATATAAAAGCCGATTCACTCAAATATTTGCAAGGCGAGTTTTAGTTCATTAGTATTTCATAAACCATTTAGTTATAAAATTTTGTCAACCGCAAAAAAACTAAAAGGAATGAAAAAATGAAAAAGTTCTTTATTCTATTTACTCTGGCACTTTCGCTACTTTATGCAAAAGATAGCGTAGAGTTTAAATACGCACCTAAAAATCTTGAGAGAAACTTTCCAAGTGCTCAAAACCAGATACTCTCCTATAACAACATTCTACAAAACGTTAGAACAAGCATCGTAAATATCTCTATAAAAAAAGAGATGAAAGGGAATCTCTACAGCGCAAACCCTTTCTTTAGTGACCCGTTTTTTAGAGAGTTTTTTAAAGGATACGGGGATATTCCTCAAGATAGAATCCAAAAATCGCTAGGCTCGGGTGTTATCATCTCAGAAGATGGATACATAGTTACAAACAACCATGTCATTGACGGCGCAGATGAGATTATAGTAAATCTGGCAGGAGATAAAAAAGAGTATGAGGCAAAACTCATTGGAAAAGATGAGAAGAGCGACTTGGCTGTTATTAAGATTGAAGCAAAAAACCTAAATGCCGTAACATTTTATGACTCGGACAAAGTAAAAGTCGGAGATATCGTATTTGCTCTGGGAAATCCCTTTGGAGTAGGCGAGACAATCACGCAGGGAATAGTCTCAGCTACCGGCAGAAGCGGCGTGGGAATCGTAGAGTATGAAGATTTTATACAGACTGATGCTTCTATAAATCCCGGGAATTCAGGCGGCGCACTTATAAACTCAGCTGGTCATCTCATAGGGATAAACTCAGCCATCATCTCAAAATCGGGCGGAAATGTCGGCATCGGCTTTGCAATTCCATCAAATATGGTAACCTCCATAGCTATAAGTTTGATAGAGAACGGCAAATTTACCCGCGCATATCTTGGAGTTACCATTGCTGACGTTAGTGAAGACATGAGCAGTTTTTATGATGAAAATTACGGTGCGCTCATTACCGGAGTGGAGGAGAACTCACCAGCTGCAAAAGCTGGGCTAAAAAGAGGCGACTTAATCATCTCCGTAAACGGCAAAAAAATTGAGAGTGCGAGTGAACTTAAAAATACAATAGGCTCTTACGCCCCGCAAAAAGTAGTCAAAATAAAAATTTTAAGAGATAAGAAGATAGATATAGTAAATGTGACTCTTGCCACTCTCGATAGTAAAGTTGTTGCGGGTGAGTTTGAGTACAAAGGGATGAAGCTCTCTGAAATAACTTCTGCATATAAACAGCAGTTTAACATCACGATTGAGGGTGTACTTGTTGAAGAGGTAGATCAAAATAGTGAGGCATTTGATTCTGGAGTTAGAAAAGATGACATCATTATTCAGATAGAAAACACAGAGATAGCCAATTTAGATGAGTTTAAAAAGGCTACCGCATCAAAGAGCAAAAAAAGATTTTTTATCTATAGAAGAGGTGGTATTTTTGCCACTGTTCTATAACAACTAAGGAGTTAAAATGAGAGTAGTTTGTCCCGTTTGTAAAAGCGTCAACAATGTTCCGCAAAGAGACTCTTACAAAAAAGCTAATTGCGGAAAATGTAAAAGTTCACTTCTTGATACAAAACCTATCGAGCTAACAAACGCTGACTTTGACGAGGTAGTGGTGAACAGCGATATTCCCGTTATTGTAGATTTTTGGGCGCCTTGGTGCGGACCATGTAAAATGATGGCACCAAATTTTGCCAAAAGTGCAGCAAACTTTCCACTCAAAGCGCTCTATGTAAAAGTAAACACCGAGAATGAACAAAATCTCGGCGCAAGATTCGGCATAAGAAGCATCCCGACAATAATAGTCTTTAAAGATGCGAAAGAGGTTCACAGAGTTTCAGGTGCTTTGGATGAGGCAACATTAAATAAAATGGTTGCACAATTTCTATAGTATAATTGTCACTAAACAAAAAAGGTATGGTATGAAAGATACAGTAACACTAACAAACAATCGTGATGGCAAGAGTTATGAATTTCCCATACTCGATGCAAGCGTCGGACCCTCAGTTATCGACATCTCAACGCTCTACAAAGAGACTAACATGTTTACCTATGATGAGGGTTATACATCCACGGCATCATGCAAATCCGACATAACATATATAGACGGCGAAGCGGGAAAACTTATGTACAGAGGCTATGATATAGCATATCTTGCAACGAAGAAGAGTTTTTTAGATACCGCCTATCTTCTTATAAACGGCGAGCTTCCTGACAAAAGCGAGTTGGCTGATTTTGCGCTGGAGATGAAAAAACGCTCATTTGTACACGAGGGGGTAAAAAAACTATTTGACTCTTTTCCAGATGCCGCGCACCCAATGGCAATTCTCTCGGCAGGAGTTTCTGCTCTTTCAACATTTTACTATACTCATTTGGACATAAAAGACTCTGAGGAGTATACTGAGATGGCAAACAGAATAGTTGCAAAAATCCCTACGCTTGCCGCTTTTTCATACAGATACTCAAACGGACTGCCTATTATATACCCGGATATAAATAAAGGTTTTACCGAAAACTTTCTTTATATGTTGCGAGCTTATCCTCATGACTATATTGAATTAAAACCCATAGAGATAAAAGCTCTAGATACCATCTTTACTCTCCATGCGGACCATGAGCAAAATGCCTCGACTACTGCCGTCAGAAATCTTGCCTCAACAAACGCGCACCCTTATGCTGCTATCAGCGCAGGAATAGGCGCTCTTTGGGGAAGAAGCCACGGCGGAGCAAATGAGAGTGTAATTCGCCAGCTAGAGATGATTGGAAGCGTTGATAGGGTAGATGAGTTTATAGCCAAAGCAAAAGACAAAGATGACCCCTTTAGGCTTATGGGATTTGGACATCGCGTCTATAAAAACTTTGACCCTCGCGCTACCATTCTTAAAAATCTCCGTAATGAGCTTATTGAAGAGTTAGGCATTAGCAGTGAACTTATTGAGGTTGCAAATAAAATAGAGCAGATTGCATTAAATGATGAATATTTTATCAGCCGTAATCTCTATCCAAATATAGATTTTTATTCAGGACTTATTCTTCAAGCGCTGAAGATTCCAAAAGAGATGTTTGCAGTTATTTTTGTAATAGGCAGAACGCCTGGTTGGATTGCGCAGTGGAGCGAACTAAATCAACAAAAAACCGTCAAGATTGCCAGACCTAGACAACTCTACAGAGGTCCAAAAGAGAGAACTCCGGAGTATTAATCCGGAGTTGTAAAACTATTTAATATATGAGCAGCAGTAGTCTGTAACGGTTTTTACTCTTAGATCAAATGATGAGTTTGCAGGAACATTAAAACTCTCTGGAGTTTTAAGTGTTTTCCACTCTTCACCCGGAAGTTTTACATCCAACTCTCCGCTCGTCATCTCCATTATCTCAGCCTCTTTTGTTCCAAAAGTATATTCACCAGGCAACATAATTCCAAGCGATTTTACGCTGCCGTCTTTAAACTCGACAGTTCTGCTTGTAACTTTTCCCTCATGGTAGATATTTGCCTCTTTTTTTATATTTGCATTATTTAAATATGACATAAATCAAATCTCCTTCTTTTATAATATTGCCATTGTAACTAAATTATTCCCAATCGAGTAATCTCTGCTGACCCTCTAAACCTCTGATATGAGTAACATCTTGAGAAACCTCTATAACGCCTTTATAAACACCTTCATCATCTCTTATAGCAAAATAACGGATGTGAATAAACTTGCCTTTAAATGTTATCCAAAATTCGGCTTCGTCTCTGCGACCAGCTTTGAACTCTCGCAAAATCATTAAAACCTGATCTACAGATTTCGGAGGATGACAAAACTTTACCTCACGGCCGATAATTCCCGCACTTCTTGGAAATACTCTCTCATCTCCGCGGTTATAGAAGATAACAATGTCATTTTCATCTACATAAGTGATATCGACCGGCATAAACTTCAAAAGCCAGTTAATCTGCTCAGGCAGCATGTAGCCCTCTTCTAGATTGATTCTGTTCTCAAGTGAAAAAGGCAATTTTCTCTTCTGTTTATCTTGAGACGGATGGATATATTCACCCTCTACATGCGCAGGATAAGCAGCAGGCGGCGTATCAAACATCCAGCCTATCTCCTCATCGCCTGAGCGCATCTCTTTCCAGTCATCTTCATCAAGCATGCTTAGCGCATTTGGAAGAAGTCTTCCCTCTTCAACCTGCATGATGTGTTCTAAGTTTCCAAAAACTACCTGTAGCTGCTGCATCAAAGCGGGCATATTTTTCTCTTGTACCAAAGCTCTTGCGGTTTTTATCTCTGCTCTTATATCATCGTGAAAAGCCCACATGTTTTGTGAGGGACTCGTCCAGCCATACTTTTCAAGATATGGAAAAAGTTGGTTCTCTTTTCTTGCAAAATGCTTCTCAACAAGACAAAGCTTTTTAAATTTATCTTCAAACTCTTCAAAATTTTCTACTATATCTATACTGTTTATGCTTGAAATAAGTCCTCTCATTAACATATTTTCTTCTAAATAGACTCTTACCGGGTGCCCTTCAGGCAGATTTGCAAATGGATTCATAATTTTTCCTTAACGATTTTATAACAAAATTATACTGTTTAAAAAAATTTACTTTTTGATTTATAACAAGATGGGAATTACTGCAGCTTAAGCCTTACTCTTTGGGAGTGCGTTATGGCAACGGCTATGGCATCCGTTATATCGAGCGGTTTTATCTCTTTTTTTATATTTAAAAGCATCTTTGCCATATAAGCTACCTGCTCTTTTGTTGCTTTGCCGTTTCCTGTTAATGCTTTTTTTACTTGAAGTGCAGTGTATTCGTTAAACTGCCCGAACTGCTGAAGAAGCATAAGCATGATAGCTCCGCGAAACTGTGCAAGTTTAATTGTTGTTTTTGGATTATGCGCATAAAAAATATCTTCAATTGCGACTTCATCTATCTTGTGATTTTTAAATATGCTCTCGAACGCCTCGACCATCTGAGGTATCTGAAACTGCAACTCCTCGGCTTTTATCTTTATAAGTCCCGCCTCGATTAATGCTATTTTGCCTTTTTCTAAAGAGATAAGAGCATAACCCATCTTTCTTGTTCCCGGGTCTATTCCTAAAATTGTCATCTCTATCCTCTTGGCATGATATTTTCGTATTATAGTGCAACTATTTTAGGGGTGTCCTTAAGCTATTCACATATTCACAAATTTGTTATTCACATAATTTTAACTCTATTTATGGCAATAATCGCTATTATTCACAAATATAATAGAGATAGAGGAAGAGTTGTGAATATAGGTCAAAAGATTTTGCTTCTGCTAAAAGAAGAGATACCCGAAATTGAATATAACAGATATATAAAGCATCTCGTTTATGACACAAAAAAATCCACCAGTGATACAGCTCTGTTCTATGCTCCAAACTCTCTGGTTCTAAACTGGATAAAAAACAAATACAGCGCAAAAATCAAACATCTTTTTGAAGTACATGACTCGTCTAACGTCACTGTAAAAATTTTACTTAAAAACCAGATTGAGTCTAAAAAAACAGAGCAGAAAAAAGAGCAGAAACATCAGCACTCCCTATTGAATCCCTCACACACTTTTGAAAATTTTATGGTCGGAGGCTCCAATCAGTTTGCCTATGCCGCTGTAAAGAGTGTAAGCGAAAAACCGGGAATTCTCTACAATCCTCTTTTTATTCACGGAGGAGTCGGTTTGGGCAAAACCCACCTGATGCAAGCAGCTGGAAATGTTTTTCAAAATCAGGGAAAAATCGTTATCTACACTACGGTTGAGCAGTTTTTAAATGATTTTATACGTCATGTAAGAAATAAAACTATGGAGAGATTCCAAGAAAAGTATCGTAAATGCGACGTGCTTCTTATTGACGATATCCAGTTTTTAAGCAATAAAGAGGGAATTCAAGAGGAGTTTTTTCACACGTTTGAAGCTCTAAAGGGAGTCGGAAAACAGATTATACTAACAGCTGATAAGCATCCAAAAAAGATAGCTGGACTTGAAAAAAGACTTCAAAGCCGCTTTGAGCATGGACTTGTTGCAGATATTCAACCGCCGGAACTTGAGACAAAGATAGCTATTATAGAAAATAAGTGTAAAATCAATAAAGTTGTTCTTACAAAAGATATTATAAGTTATATAGCAACGGTAATTGAGAGTAACGTTCGTGAAATTGAGGGAATTTTATCTAAACTACATGCCTATTCACAACTTATGCATGTCGATATTGATTTACAGTTTACGAAGAGTGTTTTAAAAGATCAACTTCAGGAAAATCGTGCCAATCTTACCCTCGATATTATCACACAAAATGTTGCTAAAGATCTGAATATAAAACCGAGTGAAATACGCTCAAAAGGAAGAAGTAAAAATCTGGTTTACGCTAGAAGAATTGCAATTTATCTCTGTCGTGATTTGACACAAAACACCATGCCGCAGCTTGCACAGTACTTTGGAATGAAAGATCATACGGCAATTAGTCATACGTTGAAAAAAATAAACGAACTCATTCAAAACGATGAAGATTTCAAGGTTAAAATACAAGAATTAACCAATAAAATAACTTCATCTTCTTAAAAAAGATAAAAAAAAGATATAATTACTTAAGTGAATAGATGTGAAAAAACTCCCGAAGGTTCATCACATCTAAAAAGCTCTCGTGGTAGGAGTAAATTGATAATATTCACATTATCACTCCCCCCTACTACTACTACTATAATTTTATATAATAAATAGGGATTCAAATGAAGATAACGATACAAAAGTCTATCATTGAAAATATTTTGGTTCATGTTCAACCGTTTTTAGAAAAAAAAGATGCTTCACAAATTACGTCTCATCTATTACTGGATGTTTCAAACTCAAAATTAAATATTAAAGCTACAGATTATGAAATAGGTCTTTTTGTATCCACAGACAAAGTAAATATTATCCAAGACGGTACAGTTACAGCAAACGGTAAAAAATTCTTAGATATTGTTAGAATATTAAAAGATGGCGATATTACTTTAGAAGTTAAAAATGACACTCTTTATATTTCTCAATCACACTCTAACTTTAAACTACCTACATTTTCTTATAGTGAATTTCCGTCATTCCCTGCTTATGAAGGAAAACCTCGTATACTGATCAATTCACACTCACTAATAGACTCACTTAAAAAAATAACTCCCTCAATTGATAACAACAACCCTAAATTTGAACTCAACGGTGCACTTATCGACATAAGAGAAGAGGGAATTAACTTTGCATCAACCGATACAAGAAGATTGGCGGTTGTAAATATTGAAAACCAAAATAGCAATCAGTTATCTATAATAATTCCTAGAAAAGCAATAATCGAAATTCAAAAACTCTTTTTTGACGACATAGAGCTTTACTATGATGAGACAAATCTTATTATCCATTCTGAGCAATACACCTTTTTTACAAAACTGATAAATGGAAAATTTCCAGAATACTCAAGAATAATTCCTAAAGAGATATCAAAAACATTAACTCTTCCAAAAGCTACAATGATTGAGTCTATTAAGCAGATTACAACAATCTCTTCGGATGTTAAAATAACTTTTTTACAAAACAGCATAACGTTTGAATCACTAAGCGATGACAATATAGAAGCAAAAACTGAAATCAATCAAGAAACAGGCTTCTCTACACCTTTTGTTATTGCCATCAACAGCAGACATCTTTTAGACTTTTTAAATAGCATAAACAGCTCAGAGTTCAACATTGGTTTAAATGAGAGCAATCTTCCTTTTGTTTTAAGTGAGGGTAATTTTAAAACAGTCGTAATGCCTATAGTTATTTAACTGATTTAATACACCTTTACAAAAAATGCATAAAAATACTTTATAGTTCTCAAAAAAACAAGTTTTTTTGT
>NZ_JAVVFL010000076.1:0-9443 GCF_032250635.1 Sulfurimonas sp. | reverse complement strand
TGTTTTACAAACTTTTGTGAAAAATGTATAACATTAGCTTTTAAAATTAAATCAAACAGGAAAAAAATATGAATATTAAATTAGTAGAAAAAAAGATATCAGATATAGACGCGGATATAAAAATAGAGTTTATAAGCAAAGATGAGTTGAGTGAGAGTGAAGAAGCAGAAATATTAAACAGTGCCGGCTTTAAAGCTGAGCAAGACACTACCTGCTTTTTGTACGAAAAAAGAGTAATCTTTTGTGGAGTAGATAGCAAAAAGAGCGACGACATCAGAAGTGCTGCAGCAGCCATGATAAAAGTGCTAAAGAGTTCAAACTACACGTCGGCAAAAGTAAGCGCCATCAGCAAATCTTCTCTTGGCGCGTTGGTCGAGGGCATAGTTTTGGGCGGATACGAGTTTAACGAGTATAAATCTGAGCCGAAGAAAGCAACTTTAGAGAATATTTTTATAGCAGCGCAAGATATCGAGTTTGCTACACTTGAGCCTATATTTAATGAAGCTCTTATTATCTCAAATGCTACATGTTTTACGCGCGATATCGTAAACAGAGCACCTCAAGAGGTAAACCCTCAGACTCTATGCTCGATTGCCCAAAAACTCTCAGATGATAACTCTCTAGAGTGCGAAATACTTCAAGAGGATGGTTTGGCAAAAGAGAAGATGAACGCTATGCTTGCAGTCGGGCGTGCTTCTATTCACGGAAGCGCTCTGATTCATCTCTCATACAAGCCTGCTAACCCTAAAAAAATAATCTCGCTTGTCGGAAAAGGTTTGACATACGACAGCGGAGGACTAAGCCTCAAGCCTGCCACTTCTATGGTCACTATGAAGATGGATAAAGCGGGAGCTTGTGCAGTTCTTGGGATGATAAAAGCGGTAAGCGAACTCAAGCTTGACATTGAAGTTCATGCATTTATCGGTGCAGTTGAAAATATGGTAGGCGGAGATGCTTACAAGCCCGACGATGTGCTTGTTTCAAGAAGTAAAACCACTATTGAGGTTAGAAATACCGATGCGGAAGGACGTTTAGTTCTGGCGGATGTTTTAGACTATGCGCAGGATGCAGTAAATGCAGACTATATCTTCGACTTTGCAACGCTAACGGGTGCATGTATGATTGCTCTTGGGCAGTATACTACGGGTCTTATGGGACACTCTCATAAGCTAAAGCACGATATTTCGCGTGCAGGAAGCGATACAGGAGAGATGATAAGCTCTCTTCCGTTTAACAAGCACCTTAAAAAGCTTCTAAAAAGCGAGATCGCAGACATCAGCAACACGGCATCAAAGCCTTACGGCGGAGCGATAACTGCGGGTCTGTTTTTAGACAAATTCATCCGTGAAGAGAACAAAAAGAAGTGGATGCACTTTGATATAGCCGGTACGGCTTATACTGAGACTCCATGGGATTGTAATGTTTACGGCGCAACAGGTTCGGGAGTTCGTCTAATGTGCGGATATTTAAAAAACTTATAATTAGAAGCTATATATTTCAGTTTGTATTAACTTATATTTAAATATTATTAGCTATATTAAAAATATATAAATATATTTAATTAATAAATTTTACAAAGCTGTATTATAGAAGCTAAGCTAGTCCACTCTTTTTATTTCCCCTCGCTCCCATGCTCTTGCGTGTGAGTGTATGTTTCAGGTTATTGTTACAGTTAACAAAAGATTGTTCTTATACTTGCATCTGCAATAAAGCGCCAAAGAGATAGCTTGAATTTTACATTTTTAGAAGTCTGTGACAAAGAGTTGCTTGAGAGAGTATTTGCATTTCGCTATAAAATACTTTTAGAGACATATCCTGAGTATATTCAAGTTTTTAAATTTCCAGATGCAAAAGAGTATGATAAATACGATAACTACTCCGTGCACTTTGCCGCACTGGATGATGACGGCAAAGTTTGCGCTACAGTCAGGCTTATACACCACTCACCCATCGGTTACCCCACAGAAAACAGTATGACATTTGACAACAGTATGTTTGAGAGAGAGAAACTAGGTGAGATGTCTAGAATCTTTGTGGGTGCTAAATATAGAAATATCCAAACAACAAAAAAAATAATACAAGCGGTTAAAACATTTATGTACATAAAAATGATGAAACTTGGCATTGAGTACACCTACGGTTCCCTTGAAGAGAGCTTTTTTCGTCTTCTTAGAATATATAAGATGAATTATGAAATTGTGGGTAAAAAACAAATGTATGAACATGTTGGTCTTCGATATCCATCGATCTTATACACAGAGCGTTTAGGCATAGATAATCCCGAAATTGTCGGACTGTACAGGAGCAATTATGAAGCCTAAATCACTATTTGTTTCTCTTTTGCTTCTGATAATATGTTTTGAAAACTTAAAAGCACAAAGCGGTGACCTCTTGGAGTCTATTTCAAGCGAGATGGAGCATTTCAACAAAGTAGCAACGATTACTAAGCAAAATGAGAACTATCAGCCATATATTATCTCCGTTTTTCAAGGAGAGGAGCTTGAAAAACTTGGTATCTCTAACCTTAAAGAGGCTCTCTTTCTTGTTCCGGGTGTTGATATGGCAACAGATAACTTTAACAATCAGACTCCTATATTCAGAGGGTCAAACTCTTTGGCATTCGGTCAATCAAAGCTCTTTATCGATGGTGTATCAGTTAACAACCTCTTTTTCGATGCCTACTCTGAGTATCTCTCTTTCCCCATTGAGATGATTAAGCGGATAGAAGTCGTAAGAGGACCTGGAAGCAAAACCGATGGATTTAACGCTTATGCCGGTTCCATCAACGTCATAACTTATGCAGAGAGTTTTGAAGGGTTTGAGTCTAGCGATAAGCTTGTTTTTAAATACGGCTCGTATGCCTACAAAATGGGCGGTTTTTTTAAGAACTACAAAGCAGATAATCTAAAGGTTTCTGTAGACCTTTTCTACCAAGAGGATGATAAAAAACTTCCATCAGGATCGGATGGTCTCTCTCAGGGAATTTTAGGTACTAACAACATCGCGCTCTCAAGATCAGGAGATGCTCCTTTATGGCTAAGTGAGTACTCTCTTGGATTAAGCCTTGAGTATAAAGATTTTGCTCTTAAAGCTAGGATGCTTGAGCATAAAAAAGGAAGTGCTTACGGCATTAACTATGCGCTTCCGCAAGAGAGTGACCGTGTAAAACTGCCAAGCTACTATCTAGATTTGGGCTATAACAAAAAGATTAGCGATTATGAACTAAATATAAATACAGGTATAAAATATGATGCGTTCGACTCATTCTCTAAATTGCTACCTAACGACTTGAATGTTAGCAATATTATTTTTGAGGATGGAGTATACGGAGAGCATTTTGCCGCACAACGTACTCTATACCAATCATCTTATCTCAAATATAGCGGAGTTGAGAGACATCTTTTTACTTTCGGGTACCGCCTAACAAGAGAAGAGACAATCGATATGGTATCAAAGCTATCAAACAGAGCAACAGGCGATGTCGAATTGGTTGACTATAGTGAGACCCTGCCTTTTTTTGACAAAGATGCGAAGCGCAACACTCTCCTCGTGTCACTGCAAGACGAGTTTGAATTAAGCGATAATTTTAGCTTTATCTACGGCTTCAATTATGAAGAGACCTCATATGAAGATGCAGGTTTGGAGCCTAGAGTATCTATGGTCTATCAGCTAGATGCCGAAAACATTTTTAAAGCAATATACAGCCGTTCGCACAGAAATGCTTCGTGGCAGGAGATGTTTACTATGAACAACCGCTCCAGAGTCGGCAGCACTGATTTAAAACCGGAAATTGTAGACGCTTTTGAGGCTGCCTACATTAAAAAATTCTCCAATGACTCATATATTCAGACAAATCTTTTTTATCTTCTAAATAAAGACCAGATATATAACTCATCTACATCCCCAGAGTATGAGAATGTAATGGATACCGACCTTTACGGATTTGAACTGGAGTATAGAGGAAATATAACATCTCTTGATCAGCTCTATCTAAACTACTCCTATGTGACAGGCAAATCTTATATAAACGATGAAGCTAGAAGTGAATCGCTCTCAAATGTTGCGCATCATCTGGCAAAAGGGTACTACATCTATAACATTGACAGAGCTCTGTCGCTTAGTACTGTAGCTAAATTTGTCGGCTCAAAAAGCAGAGTTTTCGGAGATACGCGTGAGAAAGTAAAAGCTTACTCTACTTTTGACACCGCCATGCAGTACAAAAACAAAAAACATGACTTTAGTTTGACATTTAGCGTAAAAAATATATTTAATAGTACCGTTAAATTTCCATCTGCCGTAAATACCTACCCTGAAGATTACGAGCAGGAACGCAGAAATTTCTTAGTAACATTCAAAAAAGAGTTTTAATGAAAATAATAGCTCTTTTACTTTTTATACTCGTTAACTTTTCCTATGGATATACATACAACAAGCTCCTGCTAAAAGCGCAGGCATCGATCTTCCCTAAAATCATTATGCTTGATAAAAAAATTGATGACAAACTCATAGACGGAGAGATTGTATATACTATTGTTTATGAAAAAAATGACTATTATACCGCCTTGGAGATAGGAGAGTTTATAGAGTCAAACTATAGACAAAACAGAAGTAAATACAGTTATAAAATAAATCTGGTAGAGTTTTCTAACTTCTCGGATGAGACCCAAGCAACCGCAGTTTATGTCTTAAACTCAAACAAATATATCAAAAAAATAGCACAAAGCGCAACTAGAAAGGGGATTATTTCATTCGCATACGATATGAACAATTTAAAACAAGGGATTCTTTTTTCTTTAATGCTTGAAAAATCAACTGTGCTTTATCTAAATAAAGAGAATCTTAATACTAAAGGAATTGATTTTGTTGATTCTCTTTACCAAATTGTCAATTTTGTTGAGAAAAGCGGCAGTTAAAAAGGGTAAATTATTTCATATATATGCTAGAATGTCTTCACATTATATATAGGCAGTCTAAGGTATCTGTATGAAAAGAAAAAGTTTCAACTCTCTCTCAACCAAAATAGTGCTTTCCATCGCACTTGTTTCTATCGTTATAACCTTGGTTATTTTTGTACTTTCCAACAAAATCAACAAGGAAGCTTTCCATCAAATAGAGATAGAAAAAGCAAATATTATCGCCCAAACCATAGAGCCGCTTATTGCGCTTAACATGTATCTTGATATGGAAGATAAAATAAACCAAATCACGCTTCAGCTTATAGAAAATCCAAATATTCTTGCCGTAAAAGTACTCAAAAACGATAATATTATAAACTATGTAGAGTCAAAAGAGCATAAAGAGGAGGTAGAGGAATCTTTTGTTGTAAAGAGAACTATAACTCAACCAAACTCATCGCAAGCAATAGGCGAGCTGGTGCTTATATACTCCAACAAAGGGTATAAAAAGCTTATATCCAAATATACCGACCTAACTGCTCTTCTTATCTTATCTTTGGTAATTCTTCTTGCGCTGTTTGGTGTTTATGTAAAAAAACTTCTATACCCTCTTCGACAAATCTCTAAACTGCTAAAAAATTACTCTCCAAACAAAAATATAGAGATTCCTTTTGTATCGCAAAACAATGAGATTGGACTCATCTCAGGCGCTCTAAACAATATGCAGAAAAAAATAGTGCAGTATTCTAAAAAACAGGAAAACATAAACCACTATCTTGAAGAGAAGGTAAACGAAAAGACGCTTGAACTTCGTGCACAGCTCTATATAGATACGCTAACCGGTCTTCCCAATAGATTTAGTATGTTTAACGATATTGTAGAGACTGATGATGGGGCACTGCTGATTATCAATATAGACGACTTCAAAGAGATAAATGATTTCTTTGGACATATTGCAGGAGATATCGTTTTAAAAAAGTTTTCAAACAGACTTAAAAATATGTTTAAAACCAATGAGTTTGCTAAGCTAAAGCGCCTCTCGGGAGATGAGTTTGCACTACTGTTCGTTCAAAAACCCCCGCTTCAAGAGTTTATAAAAATCGCACATAAGCTAATAAACGACGTTGAGAAGATGATTTTTTTCAACGATAACAACGAGATAAGCATACGAGTAACGGTAGGCGGAGCATACCAGATTGACGGCGGTTTGGAAAAAGCAGACATAGCTCTAAAATCTGCAAAAAAACAGCAAAAATCATTTCTGCTTTATGATGAGAATCTAAATATCGAAGGTCAATATAAAGAGAATATGGAGTGGGTTAAAAAGCTAAAAAGAGCCATTGAGCATGATATGATTGTTCCTTACTATCAACCTATATTTGACAACATAACAGATAAAATTGCAAGTTTTGAGTGTCTTGTGCGCTTAATAGACGATGAGGGTAAAGTCATAAGTCCATATCTATTTTTAAATGTTGCAAAAAAGAGCAGGCTCTACAGCACGCTTACAAAAATCATGATTGAAAAAAGCTGTATGCACTTTGAAAATCTTGAGTATGACTTCTCTGTCAACCTATCCGTTGAAGATATCTTGGATGCTGATACTGTCAACTACATAAAAGCAAAAATAATCCAGCATAACGTTGCAAATAGGATTATTTTTGAGATACTAGAATCAGAGGGCATAGAGAATTATGAAGAGGTCTCCATCTTTACGCAGGAGATGAAAAAACTCGGCTGCAGAATTGCGATTGATGACTTTGGAAGCGGATACTCAAATTTTGAACATCTGCTTAAACTAAATATAGATTATATAAAAATTGACGGCAGCCTGATTGAAAACCTTGACAAAGATATAAGCGCTCAGCTAATCGTTGAAACGATTGTGGACTTTGCAAAAAGGCTCAATATATTGACTGTGGCAGAGTTTGTGCATAACAGCGATGTTTATGAAAAAGTCAAAGAACTAAACGTAAACCGCACCCAAGGCTATTTTCTTTCAGAACCTAGAAAAAGCGCAAATAAGGAGTAGATAAAAGGCGCAATTTATTTTTAAAATCTTATAATCATCGCATGCAAGATTTATCATTTGAAACCTTTTTATTTGCTTTTGCCCTCACTCTGCTTGCGGGGCTCTCCACGTCCATAGGTGCCCTTTTGGCATTCTTCTCAAAAAGCAAAAACTACACTATCTTATCTATCGGGATGGGTTTTTCTGCAGGCGTTATGATTTATGTCTCCTTTGTGGAGATTTTGCCAAAATCCAGAGACTCCTTTACTCAGGTTTACTCAAGCGAACTTCTTGGAGAATCACTTACCGTTCTTGCTTTTTTTGCAGGAATTGCTCTTAGCGCTTTCATAGACAAAATCATCCCTCAAGATGTAAATCCGCATGAGACAAAAAGCAATAGCGAGCTCTTAGAACTTAAACCCGACATACAAAGCTCTCTCATAAAAAACTCTGCTCTTAAACGCACAGGCATTTTTACCGCACTCGCCATCGGCATACACAACTTTCCTGAGGGTTTTGCCACCTTCATTTCAGCTCTTGAAGACCCTACGGTGGGTATAACAATTGCCTTTGCCATCGCAATTCACAACATACCGGAGGGGATGGCGGTCTCTCTGCCTATATATCACGCAACAGGGAACAAAAAAAGTGCATTTTGGTACGCGACTCTCTCAGGACTGGCGGAACCTGTAGGTGCGCTTGTGGGCTTTTTTATCCTATTGCCTTTTATGGGAGACGCTACTTTGGGCATTACTTTTGGTATAGTCGCGGGAATCATGGTATATATATCGTTTGACGAGCTTTTGCCTGCCGCAAGGGTTTACGGCAGCGCCCATACGACCATAGCTGGAATAACCCTCGGCATGTTTGTCATGGCAATAAGCCTGATTGCTTTTAAACTAATATAACAAACAAGGAAACATAGTCACAGATGTACGTTGATATAAACAAACCTACCCTCTTTTTATTTACCGATGCCAGCGTTGACCCACAAACAAAAATCGGCTACGGTGCGTACCTGCTTTTAGGCGAATTTGAGATTGAAGCGCCGCTTGAAAAACTAAAGGTCAAGGTCAAAAGATTTGAGTGCACAACCTCCTCCAAACTAGAGCTTGAGACCTTTTTGTGGGCTCTGGAGAAACTGCCGAGTAAAAACTCCAAGGTAGTGGTCTATACCGACTGCCAAAATATTATCAGCCTCAAAGAGAGAGAAGAGAAGATCAAAAAAAACCACTACATGACAAAGAGAGGCACGCTTATAAAAAACCACAAGCTTTACGAAAAATTTTATGAGCTCACGGATCTTTACGAATGTGACTTCATCAAAGTAAAAGGGCATAAAAGAAGCGAAGACAAAAACGAAATAGACAAATACTTCACCCTTGTGGACAAAGCGGCAAGAGAGGCGCTTAGAAAGTAAAAACAGAGCAAAACAAGAGTTTAATTTAGTTTTTGCTAAACTCCTTTTTATGCAATACGCAGCAAGGAAAATCATCTTATGCCGATATTTTTAAATTCAGTCCTAAAAACCTACAAACAAGATGAAGCTCTGATTGCTCAGAGGTGGGCAGCCTACCAAAACTTTTTGTCAAAAGTGGAGTTTGTAAAGAGCGTCAAAGAGGAGAAGTACCAAGACGGCTTCTTACATGACGTCTTTGAGGAGTGCTTAGGCTATACGCTTGACAACACAAACCCGCAAAGCTTCAATCTTGAGCGAGAAAAGAAGAACGAAACGGACGCTAAAAAGGCAGACGGTGTTATCTATGTTAATGGCGAGGTAGTCGGCATAGTTGAGCTAAAAGACCAAAAGAGCAAAAACCTCGATGCCATTGAAGCGCAAGCCTTTAACTACCACAACTCGCACTCAAACTCAAAGTACATCATCATTTCAAACTTTGACGAGCTAAGATTTTACATAGACAAAAAGACCGCTTACGAGAAGTTCAACCTCTTTTACCTCACTTACGATGAGTTTAAAAAACTTCATCTACTGTTAAGCTATGAGAGCATAAAAGAGGGCTTGCCGCTTAAACTAAAAGAGAAATCGGCTAACTTTGAACAGCAAATCTCAAAAGAGCTCTACCGTGATTTTAGTACATTTAGAACGCATCTTTTTGAAAACATTGTCAAAAATAATTTTGTCATTGCGAGCGAAGCGCGGCAATCTCTAAACAAAAGCACTCTCTTAAGACTTACCCAAAAGCTCTGCGACCGCATTATATTTATGCTTTTTGCAGAAGACAGAGGACTGCTTCGCCACAACACCATCAAAGAGATACGAGATGAGTTTAGCGGGCAGAAGTTTACCTCTTATGCACTTTACGATATCTACAAGTTTTACTTTAACGCCATAAACGAGGGAAATGAAAAACTAGGCATCCCAAAATACAACGGCGGGCTTTTCGCAAAAGATGAACTTCTCGACACTCTCATTATAGACGATGCGCAACTTGACATGGAGGCGCAAAAACTAAGCGACTACGACTTTATGAGCGATGTGAGCGTAAACATACTCGGGCATATATTTGAGCAGAGTT
>NZ_JAVVFL010000270.1:0-1662 GCF_032250635.1 Sulfurimonas sp. | reverse complement strand
TGCATTTTTTATCGCTATGCTTGGGCACTTTATCGACACTTCCGTAATTTTAGCCGTTGTGGTTATAAATGCCATTATAGGCTTTGTTCAAGAGAGCAAGGCTGAGGATGCAATGCAGGCTATAAAAAAGATGTTGGCGTTTAGCGCCACAGTATTTAGGGACGGACATAAGAAAAAGGTCAACAGCGAAGAGCTTGTTATCGGCGATATTGTTTTTATGGAGTCGGGTGACAGAGTTTTAGCAGACATTAGACTTCTGCATACAAACGGCTTTAGCGCTCAAGAGTCACTTCTTACGGGAGAATCTCTTCCGGTAGAGAAAAATCCACAAAAAGTCAAAAATGAGGCAACTATTGCGGATAGAAGCTGCATGGTTTTTGCGGGAACTATCGTATCTAGCGGAAATGCAAAGGGGGTGGTCGTAGCAACGGCAAACAATACCGAGCTTGGGCGTATAAGCGGAATGCTTGAGAGTATCGAGATGTTAAAGACCCCGCTTATAGAGCAGATGGATAAGTTTGCAAAGTGGCTTACTTTCTTTTTGCTATTTTTTTCCGTAATAATTTTTCTTATCGGTTACTATATAAAAGATTTTGCATTTGACGAACTTTTCATGGCAATAGTCGGACTTTTTGTATCAGCCATTCCCGAAGGGTTGCCTGCTGTTTTGACCATAACGCTTGCAGTCGGGGTTCAGGCAATGGCGAAAAAACATGCCATTATAAGAAATCTGCCAGCCATTGAGACAATAGGCTCGGTTTCTGTTATCTGCTCGGACAAAACGGGAACTCTTACGCAAAATGAGATGATGGTAAGCAGCGTTATCTCAGGCAAAGATCTATTTAAAATCGGCGGAATAGGGTACGAACCCATAGGAGATATTTATTTAGAAGATAGGCTTATAGATGCAGATAAAAATGAGCTGTTAAAGTTTTTAGCGAAAACATCTCTTCTGTGCAGCGATGCTTTGATAGCTAAAGAGGAGGATTTTTGGAAAATAGATGGAAGTCCTACTGAGGGTGCTTTAGTTACGTTTGCGTATAAAATAGGGTTTGATGCAGATAAGATTAGAGCGGGTTATAAGCGAGAAGATATGATACCCTTTGATTCTAGACATAAGTTTATGGCTACTCTGAGTCATGCGCATCAAGGCAGTTCCATAATCATAGTAAAGGGAGCCGCAGAGATTATTATAGATATGTGTAAGCTGGAGTTTGTAGATGGAAATAATGCGAAAAAGATAGACTCTCATCATTGGCATAAGATGGCAGAAGAGCTTGCATCGCAGGGACAAAGAGTACTAGCGGTAGCTTATAAAAATGCATCCGGCGATAAAGCAACTTTAGATTTTGATGATTTAAAGAGTGATTTGGTTTTAGTAGCACTCTTTGGGCTGATAGACCCTCCGAGGTCTGAGGCAATAGATGCCGTAAAAGAGTGCTACAGCGCACATATAGATGTAAAAATGATAACGGGAGACCACCTTTTAACCGCAACTGCCATCGGAAAAACCATAGGACTTAAAAATTGCGACAATGCCCTAAGCGGAGAAGATATTGAAAAACTAAGCGATGATGAGTTGGGCGAAGCGGTGTTAAAGACGGATATCTTTGCAAGAACTACTCCTGAACATAAATTGCGGCTTGTTAAAGCGCTCCAAGC
>NZ_JAVVFL010000075.1:0-9461 GCF_032250635.1 Sulfurimonas sp. | reverse complement strand
TCATTTTTTTCTTGAGGCTTTACTCTTAGGTTGGTTAGTCTCAAGCTGGCATTATCAATCTTTGCAGCATTGAGATCATCTAGATTAAAATGGTAGTCGGCATTTAAGAAGATGGTTCCATCCGCCACCTCAAGACCTATCTTATCTTGAATATATTTCCAGTTTGTATATAGCTTCACGGCATCAAGTTTAATATTTCCATCCAATTTAAGAGGGCTTAAACTTAGCACATCTCCTCTAAAAGCGATCTCCCCACCGTCACTAAGACCGGTATTAAATCTAAGAGTTGCACTGCTTGAATCAATATCTTTTGTGTCAATATTTATCAATTTAAAACTAATGGGAGTAAGTGTGAGTTCAAATTTACTGCTCGGATTGAAATCTTCGTAGCTCAAACTTCCGTTTTCAACCGTAAGTGTGTCAAAAATGACTCTGGGAAGTCTCAGCGGCTCTTTGTCAATCTCATCTGCTGGCTCATCTGCTCTATCTTTTAGAATTTTACTGAAATTAAAGAGACCGTTTTTGTAGTAACTCAGCGAAATTTGGGGTCTTTGAAGTACAACGCTCTTTACATGAAGAGCAGCCATAAAAAGCGAATGGGGTTCTAAGTCTATAAGAAGCATATCAAGTGATGCAATCTTCTCTTCATCCAGTGTCTCAAGCAGCACGCCTCTGACTTGCATCTTAAAATTGAAAGGGTTAAAGTAGACGTCATCTACTGATAGTTTTGAGTTTGTCTCCTGCGCTGCAATATTCTCAATCTGAGACTCTACAATAGGGGGGAGGAGTATAAATCCAAAAAGCGTGTATAAAACAAAAACAGCGAGTAAAATTTTCTTAAACATTGGCAGACCTTAAAAACGCAACTTCTAAAGTCTATCCTATTGTTTTTTAAACTACTATTATTTTGCTTCCTCAATAACATCTGCTCTTGGATATACAAAAGTAGCCTCTCTATAGACCACTATCTCATCCTCACGCCCCACTGCATAAGCGCGTATAGTAATAGGAATAATCGTATCATGTCTGGCATCATCCGCCAACATATCATAGGTTCTAAGAACTACGATTTTCTTCTTCTTTACATCAGGCGTAACGCTAAAAGAGTCCGAGGGTTTTACTATTTCGAGTTTTCCTTTTACATCTTTTGGCAGCGTGACGTCAAAGTAAAAATCCATCTTCTTATTTTGCGTATTTTGTATTAAAAAGACGTAAGCGTTATCAACGGCAACCCTTCCATCAGCCTCTTTTGAGACTGAGTAGAGTCTATTTTCCTTGTTTATGTTTAAAAGTATATGCTCTTTATTGCTCCCCATAATAACCATTCCTATCGCCAAACCGATTAAGAGGAGAATGTAGGCGACCACAGTTGGACGAAAATATTTTGTTTTGCCCTTTTTATCTATTGTCTCATATTCACTTGACCATGTAACAAGCGAAGGTTTGCCAAGCTTACCCATAACAACGGTACATGCATCTACACACTCCAGACAGTTGATGCACTCAAGCTGAAGTCCTTTACGGATGTCAATGTGTGTAGGACAAACGGTTACACAGCTCTCACATGCCGTACACTCTGCATGCGGTTCTACTGCTTGAAGATCTTTTTGCTTTGTAAAAACCTTCTCTTTGGCTTCGTTATAAATGTGCCCGCCGCGGTTAGTGTTATAAAGAGCCATAACAGTATTCTCATCATATAAAACAGATTGAATCCTAGAGTACGGACAGACATAAATACAGTAATCCTCTTGCAAAAAGACTATGTCATAGATAAGAAAAAGTGCAGATGCCAGAAGCGTTCCGACTAAAATCATATGATCAAATGGATCGGCTAAATAGGCAAAAAAATCCTCAGGCGGAACAAAAAACCAGATAAGATTTGCGCTCGCCACAAAAGAGAGCACCGTCCAAATCAGAATCGCTACTCCTCTTTTGAGCTTGTTCTTTGGGATGCTCATATCCGGTTCTTGCTGCTTATTTTTAATGCGTTTTCTAAGGTGAAGCAGTTTTGTCTCTAACAAATCACGGTAAATTACTCTAAAAATGGTCTGGGGACATATCCACCCGCAAAAAACACGTCCGCCTAAAACGGTCATGCCAAAAATCCCCAAAAAAAGTATCATTAGAAGAAACGGTAAAAGGTATAACTCCTGCATGTCGAACTGAACAAATGCAAGATGAAGCTCCAATTTATCGAAATTTAGTAAAAAAAAGTGGTTTCCATCAATATTTATCCAAGGCAGAACCAAGGCTACAACTGTTAAAAAAGCAAATAAATAGTATCTCTTGTATCTCCACGGAGTCGGTAGTTTCAAGCCGACACTCTCATCTTTCATAATAACTCCTGCTTGTTTTTTGACAACATTATACCAAAATATTATTTTTAATTAGATGACATAATAATAATTATAATATATTAGACGATTATTGAAAGTCTCTTTTATGCTCTGATTTGATAGAATAGAGCCAATATTTATTCTATATAAAAGACTTTTAATGACAACAATACCAACAAAAGAGTATATCTTAAAAACTATAAAAAATAGACCGCTCATTATTGACGGTGCTATGGGTACGCAGCTCCAGCAGCGTGATGAGAAGATTCCAAAAGAGGCCTGGGAAGGGAACGAGGGGTGTAACGAACTCCTCAACACAACCTGCCCTGAAGTTTTAAGCGAGATTTTCCACGCCTACCTTACTGCCGGTGCAGACCTTCTCACGACCAATACATTCGGCTCATTTTCTTGGGTTTTGGATGAGTACGGCATTGGGCATCGAGCGTACGAACTCACCCGTGCAGGTGCAGAACTTGTAAAAAATGAGTGTGCAAAGTTTAGCACACCAGAACATCCTCGATTTGTTTTGGGTTCTATCGGACCAGGGACAAAACTCCCATCACTTGGACACATAGCTTATGATGAGATGTATGAGGGTTATACAGAATTTTGTCTTGCGCTAATTGATGGCGGAGTCGATATCTTCTTACTTGAGACCTGCCAAGACCCTCTTCAGATAAAAGCTGCTCTTCACGCATGTCAGGAAGCCTGCAGACAAAGAGAAGTAGAGATTCCCATTATGGTCTCTGTCACCATTGAGCTAAGCGGGACGATGCTCATAGGAACGGACGCTGGAACAATAGCAACTATTTTAGAGCCTTTTGACATCATCTCACTTGGATTTAACTGCGGTACTGGACCGGAGCAGGTTGAAAAGCATGTAAAGACTCTGAGCGAATTGTGGAACAAACCCATCAGCGTTCATGCAAATGCAGGACTTCCACAAAACCGCGGGGGCTACACATACTACCCGATGGGACCTGATGAGTTTGCTGATAAACAGGAGAACTTTTTAAAATATGACGGCGTAAGCTTTTTAGGCGGATGCTGCGGAACAACGCCTCAGCATATCCGCGCTCTTGTAAACAGAGTTTCAAACATTGCGCCAAAAGAGCCCTCAGGAGAGCAAGAAAATGCTCTCGCTTCACTCTTTAACACCGTTTCACTTACACAAGAGTCATCAGTACTGCTTGTCGGCGAGAGAAGCAATGCAACGGGTTCTAAAGCGTTTCGTGAGCTTCTTTTAGCTGAAAATTACGAGGGAACACTAAGCGTTGCACAGCAGCAGGTAAGAGTCGGCGCGCATGTCCTTGATGTAAGCGTGGGTTTTGCAGGGCGCGATGAGACAAAAGATATGAACCGCGTCATGAGTCTCTACGCGCAAAAGATAGCACTTCCAATTATGCCGGATTCTACGCAGACGGCAGCACTTGAAGAGGCGCTCAAGCTCATCGGCGGAAAACCCATCATAAACTCCGTAAACCTTGAAGACGGCATAGAGAAGTTTGACACGGTTTGTGCTTTGGCTAAAAAATTCGGAGCCGCTCTTGTTTGTCTTACCATTGATGAGATAGGTATGGCAAAAACAGTTGAGCGCAAACTCGAAGTTGCCGAGCGCATCTATGAACTCGCTACCAAAAAGCATGGCATAAGAGCCGAAAACCTGGTCTTTGACCTACTTACTTTTACGCTTGGAAGCGGCGATCAGGAGTATGTGGATGCCGGTATAAACACCATTGAAGCGATACGAGAACTGCGCAAAAGGCACCCTGAGGTCGGGGCGATTTTGGGACTCTCCAACATCTCTTTTGGACTTGACAAAGATGCTCGCCCCTACCTCAACTCTATGTTTTTACATCACTGTACAGAGGCGGGACTTACAAGCGTAATCATTAACGTACAGCATATTATTCCAATCAACAAAATCTCAAAAGAGGATCAGGAGATATGCGACAACCTAATCTTTAACCGCAAACCAAATGCTGCTGCACTTTTTGAGTTCATAGAGCACTTCAGCACAAAAGAGGCGGTTGACAATCAAGCGGTAGATGAGGCATATCTTGCCATGAGCGATGAGGAGAAGATTGCAAAACTTCTTATGGACGGTGACAAAGAGAGAATGATTCCGCTCGTTGAAGAGGCACGCCATAAAATTGCGCCCCAAAAGATTGTAAACGAGATACTCATTGACGCTATGAAGGTCGTAGGAGAGCTATTTGGCTCCGGTCAGATGCAGTTGCCCTTTGTTCTTCAAAGTGCGGAGACTATGAAAAAGACTGTTGATTACCTCAACCCTTACTTGCCAAAAATAGATAAAAAGGTAGATACGGTACTCATCCTCGGAACAGTCAAAGGGGACGTTCACGACGTAGGCAAAAATCTTGTAGATATCATCCTCTCAAACAACGGTTATAAAGTCATCAACTTAGGAATTAAAGTAGAACTTGAGTATTTTGTAAAAACTCTCAAAGAGTCAAATGCAGATGCAATCGGGATGAGCGGTCTCTTGGTAAAATCTACTCAGGTTATGAAAGATAATCTTGAAGCGCTACAGAGAGAGGGGATAAAAATCCCGGTTCTACTCGGCGGTGCTGCACTTACCCGCTCCTTTATAGATGACTTTTGCCGTCCATACTATGACGGACCAATCTTTTACTGCAAAGATGCATTTGATGGCGTAACATCGATGAGCCGCATTGAGGCAGGAAATTTTGATACCGATTTACATGGCAAAGATAGTGAAGAGAAGATTGTAAAAATTAAAGAGGAGGTAGTTATTCCGCCGTTTGAGGAGCTAAAGATGCCTTCTCGCGATGTTGAAGTGCCTACTCCGCCGTTTTGGGGCAGACGCGAGCTTAAACTTACGCCTCAGCAGATAGAGATGGCGTTTGAGTGGATCAACCATAAACTTCTTTTCAAATCCCGCTGGGGATACAGCTCAAAAGGTCTAACTAAAGAGGCGTATCAAAAACAGCTTGACGAGATCATCTGGCCTGCATATGAGAGGCTAAAAGCACAGTTTCTAAATGAAAAACTCTTTGAACCGACCATTCTTTACGGCTACTGGCCATGCAGAAGCGATGATGACACGCTTCTTATATTTGATGAGAGTGAAGGGTATAACAGCGAGAGCGAAATAAACCGTGAACCGCTTTATGAAGTTATTGGAAGAGCAAAAGAGAAGTTCACATTTCCAAGGCAGTCAAAACAGCCGCACCGCGCACTTAGCGACTTTTTTCATAGAGACAGACACGACGTTGTGGCATTTACATGCGTAAGTGCCGGCTCAAAGCTTAGCGAAGCCGAGAGAGAGATTTATGCGAGAGGCGAATATACCGAGTATTATCAGTTTCACGGACTCGGTGTCGAGCTCGCAGAGGCTCTTGCAGAGATAGTCCACAAGCAGATAAGGCTTGATCTCAACATATCAAAAGGTGAAGGCAATAGTTTGGGAGATGTACAGATGAACAGATATCAGGGGTCAAGATACTCCTTTGGCTACGCGGCATGTCCCGATCTTGAACTCAACCGCCCGCTCTTTAATCTTCTTCGCCCTGAAGAGTTCGGGATTGAACTCAGCGAGACATTCCAGATTCATCCTGAGCAATCAACTTCAGCACTGGTAGTCTATCATCCAAGTGCGACCTACTACAATATATAAATCAACAACTTTTTGTACTCCCGCTTAAATTTTGTCATTAATTGACAAAATTAACGGTGCTTTAGCACTACTTAATACTATAATGGCTTAAACAAAATAGAAGGATTTAACAATGAAAAAAATAAAATTTATGCTTTTGGCAATAGCAGCGGGAGTAAGTTCACTTTTTGGAGGAGTTTACAATGTTGATGCTTCTCACACCAATGTCACCTTCTCGGTTAAACACATGATGATTACTACGGTAAACGGAGAGTTTGAAAAGTTTGATGGCAGTTTTGAACTTGATGATGAGACAAACAAACTTGTTGCTCTTAAGGGTGAGATGGATGTTGCTTCAATCAATACAAATATTGCAAAAAGAGACTCTCATCTAAAATCAGATGAGATTTTCAATGCCGAAATGTACCCTAAAGTTACTTTTGTATTAGAGAAAGTAGATGGCGATAAAGCGTACGGAAAACTAACCATAAAAGGGACGACAAAAGATGTTGTACTTGAATATGAGTTTGGCGGAACTATTACAGATCCATGGGGCAGACAAAGAGCAGGACTAAGCCTTGAGGGAAAAATAGACAGAAGAGATTACGGCATCACATGGAATCAAGCACTTGAAGCCGGCGGTGTCGTTGTTGGCGAAACAGTTAAGCTCAACATTGAGATACAGGGTATTTTAAAAGCTGAAGATGATTTTTAATATATAAACCAAAATCTTCTACTCTCTAAAAAGCTGGGGTTTTGCCCTAGCCTCTTCTCCTATAACTCAAAGCTTCTAAAACATGTCTTTTCTCAATAATATCGATTCCCTCTAAATCAGCAATAGTTCGTGAGACCTTTTGAATCTTTTTTATACTCCTGAATGAGAGAGCGAACTTCTCAACTGCCATGTTTAATACATTTTTTGCATCATCATCAAGCACACAGTACTTCTCAATCTCATCATCATTTAGCTTTGCACTAAAACGTGTCTGTCCTCTTAGTTTTGCTCTTTTATGAACCTCTATAACTTGAGAGTGCATCTCTTTTGAACTTATGGTTACTTTATCTTTTGAACTTACCTGCTGCATTACAACGCAGAGATCAATTCTCTCTAAAAACGGGTCGGAGAGTCTGTTTTTGTATCTTTGAATCTCAAGTTCACTGCATCTGCACTCTTTTTGCGAATTTAAAAGATTGCCACAGGGGCATGGATTCATAGCACTTACAAAAAGAAAATCACTCGGATATTCAACTTTTGAATTTACTCTTGATATTCGTATTTTATTATCCTGCAGAGGTTCACGTAAAGCCTCTAAAACCACTCGAGAGAAGTGGGGAAGTTCATCAAAAAAGAGAATTCCCCTGTGTGCCAAACCCACCTCCCCGATTTTTGCCTTGTGACTTCCCCCTCCAAATATACTTGCCGTAGTTGATGAGTGATGAGGAGCACGAAAGCTTCTAAGAGGCCTGAACTCAGGCTCTTTTGCTTCAAGAGCGTCAAGTTTTGCAATTTCTAAAATATCATCACTGCTAAGAGGAGGCAATATATATCGCAATCTTTGCGCAATCATACTCTTTCCGCAACCGGGGCTTCCCTCAAGAAGCAGGTTGTGAAATCCCGCTGCGCTTATAAGCGCTGCTCTCTTTGCAACCTCCTGCCCCTTAACATCTAAAAAATCCTCTTTATACCCCTCATCAAAATAGTACTCCTCTTCATCAATTACATAACTTGGATAATCTATCTTTTTATAGGTGCAATTTGGCACGGCATCGACATAGTTTTTAAGAAGCTCTATCGCTTCCTCCAGCCTCTTTACCCCGTAAAACTCAACTCCGCATATCTTAGATAGTTTCTCTAGGCTCTCAAAAGGAACGACCGCTTTTTTGATAATTTTCTGATTTGCAAGAGAGAGCATAAGCGGATAGAGCTGGATATTCTCTTTTACAGCTCCATCAAGCCCCAATTCTCCAAAAACAAACCACTCGCTCAGATCATCCTCGAGATAATCAAGCGCGATTAAGAGGGCAATGCTCAAATCAAATTGACTCCCCTCTTTTTTAACATCGCTCGGGGCAAGATTTATGGTAATTCTTTTTGGTGGAAAGATAAATTCGTTACTCAGTAGTGCAGATTTTACGCGCTCTTTTGCCTCGTTTATGGAAGCACTTGCCATCCCAACCACGCTAAAGGACGGGAGCCCTTTTGTGAGCGTAGATTCGACATGTACGACTTTTGCTTCTATGCCTTCATAGGTGGCGCAGGAAACCATTTTCATAACATCAACCTCTATTAAATTGACCCTATTGTACTACTAGTATGATTATTTGTTACAAAATATGGCAGTTTGCCATAAAAAAGTTAGGATTTAGAGAGCTTTTTCTCTTTTTGTACTCTCTTATACTCTTTTTCAAATTTCTTTCTTCTTGAGTATGAGAGTTTATCTATAAACAGAACACCCTCTAGATGGTCTATTTCATGCTGGATAGCAATACTTAGCAGTCCATACGCTTCTATCCTTTTTGTATTACCGTCCCTATCTTGATAATTAACGGTTATGCTCTCATATCTATCAATATCTTCATAAAAGCTCGGAACGCTAAGGCATCCCTCCTGATAAGTCGTCACTCCGCTTGTCTGGGTAATAACGGGGTTTATCATCTCAATAAGCGTATCGATTGATTGTTCATCATCTTCATCGGGAATATTTAAAATAAGCGCTCTTTTGGCATGCCCGACCTGGATTGCGGCAAGACCTATTCCGTTTGAGCCTACCATTGTCTCATACATTGCATCCAGGAGTCTGTGGAGCTCTTGGTCAAACTTTACGACACTTTTAGACTTCTCTTTTAGTCTTTTATCCGGGTACTCTACTATTGTTAACTTCATTTTCTATATAAGTAATACTAGCTGTTTCTAAGCAAAACCGCATAGTCCAGATTTGGATTTTCATAAGCCTTTTCAACACCGTCCATTGAGCTAACTATAATCTCCTCCACAGAGTGATTCTGGGTAACATCAGTAATGCCTATTGATATTTTAAGCTGAATTTCGCGGTCTGCTAAAAAGAAGTTGGAGTTTGAGACAAGTTCACACAATCTCTCGCTTGCTTTTTTTGCACTCTCTATATCTGTATGCTTTAGAAGCATTGTAAACACACCGTTACCGTAGTGAGCCACAGTATCGCTTCTTCTTGAAGTTTTTAAAAGAAGTCTCGCAACCGTTTTTGTCATAAGCATAATCGCTTTTTCGTTGTTAACGCTTGCTTTTAGGTCACGTGCGAGTTCAATCATAATAAGAGAACTTTTATGTTTAAACTTTTTAATAAGCTCAATCTCTTGTTCTATTTTCGTCATTAGGTAACGTTTGTTATAAACGCCATACTGATTGTCAAAAATGGTCTCATTCTCAACATTTTTTATTATCTTGGCAGTTTCATCATATGTAGTCTTAATTGTGCTACTCTGTTTTTTCAAAATTGCATTAAGTT
>NZ_JAVVFL010000074.1:0-9569 GCF_032250635.1 Sulfurimonas sp. | reverse complement strand
CTGTGCTTTTTTCTCTAGCTCTTTCATCTTCTGCAACATTACATTTTTAGCTTTTTCGACTTTTAGTCTCTGCTCAATTGCCGCTTTTACTTCAGAGTAGTTTCTAGTTGTTTTTGGTTTTTTGTCTTCGATATAGATGACATGATACCCAAACTGCGTTTTTACCGGCTCTGTGGTAAATTCTTTCTTTTTCATTGAAAACGCTTTGTCATTAAACTCAGGTACCATTTGTCCCACTGAGAAGTAGCCAAGGTCTCCGCCCTCAGGAGCACTTGCACAAGTTGACTTCTCTTTTGCAATCTCCATAAACTTGTTTTTAAGAGCATCGCCCTTAAGAGGCTTTAGCTGAGCAATAATGCTCTTAGCATCACTCTCTTTCTCTACAAGTATGTGGCGCGCTCTCACGCTCTCATCTTCAGCAAACTCCTCTTTGTTGGCATCATAGTAATCTTTCTTCTCTTTTTCAGAGATAGCTATCTTGTCAAACTCTCTTTTTTGCCAAACCTGAATAGCAACCTCTTTTTTAATTCTATTGGTTACCTCTTCATATCTCTCTTTAAAGTCAGCTGCCTCTAAAAGCCCTGTTTTTTTAGCGTCATCATATACAAGCTCTTTTGCTATTAACTGCTCTAGCACCTGTTTTCTGAACTCTGCCTGCTTTTCAGGAGGAACCTGGTTAAGCCTTCCCTGTGTCGCAGTCATAAGCTCCTTATCTACATCTTCTTGAGTAATAGCGGTGCCGTTCACCGTCACCAAAGTTTGAGCCATTGACATTGTCGATACTATAGCTAATGAAGCTACCAATCTTTTTACTGTTTTCATTTATACTTCCTTCTTTATGTAAAAAAATTTTAGTTAGTTAATGCTAATGATTATTAAACAACTCGCATTTTGTATATAATTGCGTCATGAAAAAAGCTACTAAACAAGAAATTAAAGAGATTCACGACCTTTTTATAGAAAAATATAGCGACGCAGTCACCGAACTAACTTATAAAAACGCATATGAACTGGTTGTTGCGGTTGCACTCTCGGCACAATGTACCGACGTAAGAGTAAATCTTATTACACCATCTCTCTTTAAAAAGTATCCAGATCCAGAAGCATTGGCAAAAGCTGATATAGAAGATCTGAAAGCCATCATTAACAGTTGTTCATTTTTCAACAATAAAGCAAAAAACATCATAGCAATGGCAAAAAGAGTAGTAGAGGTTTACGGCGGTGAGATACCGATGGATGAAAAAGAGCTTATAACACTAGGCGGAGTCGGTCAAAAGACCGCAAACGTGGTTATGATAGAGTACACGGGAGCAAATCTCATGGCGGTCGATACGCACGTTTTTAGAGTCTCTCACAGATTGGGTCTTAGCGATGACAAAACGGCAACAAAAACAGAAGCAACACTTGTCAAAAAGTTTAAAAACAATCTCCGTACACTTCATCAGGGAATGGTGCTTTTTGGGCGCTATATCTGCAAAGCAAAAAACCCAAAATGCGACGAATGTTTTTTAACACAATACTGCAAAACAAAAGAGAGTTTCAAGGTTTAAAAAATGTGGATTAATTTTTGCTTGAAAACAGATATGACAAAATATTTATTGATTATCGCAACACTTTTTTTATTTTCTGCATGTGTAAACAAACATGGGATTTCGGCTAAATACTATAGCGATTGCAAAGAGTATTATGACCTTCAAGGCTACTACCACAAAGAGTGCGGCGAGGATGACATTATCACCTATAAAGAGCTTGGCAAAAAAACAGATGAAGCCATGGAGTATGTAGTAGGAGCAGAGGAAGAAAAGCCAAAAGGGAATGTCTGGTAGGGATAACATGGTTATACAAAAGAGTCCTTTTCTAACCATGCTCGTTCTCTCGCTCCCATGCTCCTGCGTGGGAGTGTATATTTCTTGCTTCATCGACTTTATATGCATTCCCACGGAGACCGTGGGAACGAGAAAAATTACAAAATAGTTCTAGGCAATTTAGCGAAATGTACTCCTGTACATTGAGTTAAATTAACGACGAAATATGAAGTAATTTTACTTTATAGCTATGAATGTTGCGAAATTTGCCCAGCGGAAGACTACCTCACAGTGTAAGAAACCGCAGTTTTTCGCCATTTTAATATTTTCATCTTCGCTGTAAGGCACCAAAACATTCTCAAGCGCTTCTCTTTTTTGCATGATCTCATACTCTGAGTAGCCCTGCTCTTTTTTGAAGTCATAGTAGCACTCAATGAGATCTTTGTTGAGTTTTGGATGGTGGCTTATAACCTTCTCGCTAAAGATAAAAATACCCTCTTTTTTGAGTGAAGCTGATATCTTCTTTACGAGCTCCTCTCGAATCAGCGGACGTATAAACTGCAGAGTATAGTTGCTGATAAAAAGGTCGGCTTCTTTATAGTCATACTCAAGTATATCAGCATTTTTAAGCTCTATATCTGCCTTAAACGCTTCGCACTTCTTTCTCGCCTGCTCCAGCATCGCCTCTGAGTTGTCAAGTCCTACTAACGTTGCTCTATGTTTTAGTTTTCTGCTTATGCTTATTAGAAGCGTTGCGGTTGAGCAGCCCAAATCATAAGCTACCCCGCCATCTTCAAGCTGTTTTAGAGCAAAAAATTCCGTAATCTTCTGCGACTCCCCATAAAAAGGCACACTTCTTTTGAGCATGTCATCAAAGACGGCTGCGACCTCTTCATCAAATTCAAACTGTTTTTTTATCGGTTTTGCAAATACTTTATCATTCATTATGATTTGGCTAATTTCTGCCTATAGCATTTAGGTCTACAAATGCGCTCTCGACTCTCTGAACCAGAGTTAACTGACCTGCTCTGAGCCATTTTCTAGGGTCATAGTAGTTTTTATTTGGCTTATCTTCGCCCTCTGGATTTCCAATCTGGCTTTGAAGGTAATCTCTGTTTTTCTCATAATAATCTTTTACACCTATCCATGTAGCCCACTGTGTGTCGGTGTCGATGTTCATCTTGATTACGCCGTAGCTTATCGCTTCGCGAATCTCTTCCGGAGTTGAACCTGAACCGCCGTGGAAGACAAAGTTTACCGGCTTTTCTTTAGTGCCAAACTTTTCCTCTATATATTTTTGAGAGTTATCCAAAATTTTTGGAGTAAGCATGACATTTCCAGGTTTATATACACCGTGAACATTTCCAAATGAGGCTGCTATTGTAAAATGAGGCGAAACTTCACTCAACTCTTTATATGCAAAAGCTACATCTTCAGGCTGTGTATAAAGCAAAGAGTTGTCAATGTTTGAGTTGTCTACGCCATCCTCTTCACCGCCGGTAACGCCTAGCTCTATCTCTATACTCATACCGATTTTGCTCATTCTCTGCAGATATTTTTTACATATTGCCACATTCTCCTCCAGAGGCTCTTCGGAGAGATCTAGCATGTGAGAAGAGTAGAGAGGCTTGCGGTTACTTTTGTAGTGGCTCTCACCGGCATCAAGAAGAGCGTCAATCCAAGGAAGAAGCTTTTTTGCTGCATGGTCGGTATGTAAAATAACAGGGATTCCGTACGCCTCTGCCATCATGTGAACATGGATTGCACCCGAGACTGCACCTGCTATTGCCGCTTTCTCTTTCTCATTGTTCAGCCCTTTGCCGGCATAGTATGACGCTCCGCCATTGCTAAATTGAATAATTACGGGAGATTTTACTTTTGCTGCAGCTTCTAAAACACCGTTTATAGAATCGGTTCCGACAACATTGATTGCAGGAATGGCGAAACCCTTCTCCTTGGCATATTGATAAACTTTTTGCACATCATCACCAAACAGTACACCCGGCTTTACAATATCTAAAACACCCATTATTAAACTCTTTTTATAAAATTTGTTTTGAATTATATTATAGGGTTCATTTAAAATAACTTTCGTAAAACATTATTATGCTAAAATATCCGAAAAAATAATCGGGATTTCAGATGAGACTAACGGTAGATGAATATTGTAAATACTTTAAAATGTCCAAAGAGATGGTAACCTCGAAGATTAGAGCAAAAAAACTAAACTATATTATCGAAGAGGGTAACACATATATTATAGTTACAAGAGAGTCGCTTGAGAGGGACAAAAGAGAAGAGATCCATGAAGAAAAAGAGAACACTCCAAGAGATGATAAGCAGATAGCAAGGCCTACAATTACGGTAGCTACTGTTCTTGCACTTTACCAAAAAGAGAATAACTTTCTAAAAAACAAGATAGCTCAGCTTGAAACAAAGATAGATAAACTCATAGATGACAAAGAGCAGATGCTTCGCGCGGAGAGAGACAAAATAGAGCAAATATATAGCTCCAAAGATGCACAGCTCAAAAACATCTTAGAACTTGTAAACAAAAAGATGCAATTTGAGCAGGAAACAACCACTATCCATGAAGTAGAGAGTTTTAACCATCACAACAAAATGGTGCATCCTCACAATCATGAGATAATAGAACTAAAAGAGTATCTAAAGCTTTTAGATCTTAAATCATCTCAGAGAAAGATTATAAAAAAACGATTTCTAGATGCTTATGACAATGATGTAAGAGTGATACACAAAGACGGAAAGCTCTACCTTGATTTTTCAAAATACGACTATAGTGACCTGCTTGCTTATTAAAAAATTTAAAACTAAAAATATCAACGCCACTATAGAGAAGTTTGCTGCGCAGAATGATCGCTTAGCACTAGAGTTCTCATTTAATATAAACAGCGTTGATACCTACATAAAAACAGTTGCGGACGACACCTTTGTCTTATATACCGAAGATATCCACGGCTACTACAAAGATCACGAGAAACTGGTTAACGAACATGTTAGACTCAAACAGATCTATACAGTTACGGTAAAAGAGACCCCTAAAAAAATAGTTAGACTAAACTACAATATCAACTTCTCGGACAATAATATATCTCCAGCAATAATTCTGCATCCTGAGTCACAGATTCCTTATAAAAAATATCAGCCAAAAGAGATCTACCTGCTTCTGCTCAAAGAGCTCAACAATATAAAAGCACTCAACGGAATTCTGATAAACATATTTGATACGCAGATGAAGGGGAAGCTAAAAGCATTTGTAAAGTACCTCTACAGTGGCAAATTTGTAAACAAAGTGAAGATCCCTCTCTTTAGCGGCGTTGAACCAGAAATAAGAAGAAACAGCAAGCTTGTAATGCGCTTTTTACAGAAAGAGACAAACCATCAGGTGATTGAAGTCGATGAGGGCGAAGTCTTGGTTGATTTTATAAAACCAATATTTGGCAAAAACGGGCTCAATGCCTTTGGAGAGATTATTGATAACGTCTATTCAAAAAACAGCGAAGACCTAAAATGCCATGTAGATAAAAAGAGCATTGAGATTATTGAAAATGATGATAAAAAAATCTATAAAAGTAAAATAAAAGGCTATGTTCACTTTGATGAAAACAACTTCTGTATCGACAACAAGATCAAAATGGAGCATCTCTCCCGTGTTCAAGATTCAGTAGCAAAAGATGAAGCCAACAATATAGAAGTTATTATCTCTCAAAACGACACCTCTTTGGACAGCTTAGGAGAAGGTGTTGAGCTTACCTCTGAGACGATTCATATTAATGGACATGTTGGCGCAAAGTCAACCCTTAAAGCTGTAAACCTTACAATAGATGGCGCAACACACAAAGACTCAACGCAAGAAGCAAAGTTCGCTACAATAAACAGACACAAAGGCAGACTTAGATGCCATAGTGCAAAAATAACGCTTTTAGAGGGCGGCGAAGTGCATGCAACAAACGTTGAGATAGGGAACTCTCTTGGCGGCACCGTCTATGCGGAGAACGTAACCATAGAAAATGTGAAAAACAACCTAAAAGTTTATGCATCCAACTCAATTACCATTAAGCGCGTCAGCGGAGAGGACAACCTCTTTAAGATAAGCTACAAAGATATTCCTACACTAAACAGCAAATATAATTTTTTAACTCAAGAGATAGATGAGTTAAAGTATAAACTTGAAGGAGCGCTAAAACACACCCCTTCAGACGTTCCTCTCTTAAAAGAGCAGATCAATGAACTAAAAATCCAGCAAGATAGCATAGTAAACGGTGTTAAACATGCAAAGATAAGCGTAAAAGAGGCTTTTAGGGGTTTAAATACAATCTCTTTTGCTTTTGCAAACGGCGAAGAACTTACCTATAAAACACAAGAGATGGCTTATGAGCCCTTTTATATAGTTGAGTCTGGCGACTTTTTTACTCTCTACCCTACCCAAAAGAAAATTTTAATAGAAACATAGATTTCAACTTTCACTTCCCCTCTGCACTTCTCTTTTTTTTAAAACTGTCAATTTTTTATTTTTATCTACTTAAGAATTGATTTTTTATGCAAATAATATACAGAATACCGTGCTTAATAATATTTATATTTAACTTTAAATAAATTATATAGCATTGTTAATACTTTAATCAGTATGTATAGAAATTTATTACGTGCTTTAGTTAAAATTAAATGTATATTTAAGTATTTATCTCGTACAATCTCATATGCAAATCAATGACCTGTTTAATATTCTTCATAACTCTTTAGAGTCTCAAAACAATGGAAAGAAGATATCTCTTAAAGATATGGCTGATTCATTTGGGATATCTATGCGTACATATCAGGATTGGAAACTTGGTCGAGCCAAGCCGCAAGCTGCTGTTGTTGTTATGGAGATGCTAGGCAGATTAGAAGACGATGAGATCATTAGGGCTGTAAGAAAAATAAATAAACTTAAGGATTAAGATTATGAGCACGCTGACAAAACAAGAAAAAGATGCTTTAGAAGATGTATTTTTATCTATACAAACAGGTAAAAATAAGTATCAAAAAATAAGAGAATTATCGTCTTTTATTATAGCAAGTGACATCAGCAGCGTTGTGTCTAAACTACTCAAGCGTGCAAAATTAGGACTAAAAAAGAGAAAAAGTTCATATTTTTTATCATTTTTAGATAAAAAGAAGAAATCTTTAAGCAAATAAACTATAAAGTGTCTATAGCTGAATTACATAACTTTAAAATTATATTTTGAGTTTTGTAGTTTCGGAAAATCTTTATAAATTCAAGGGTAGATTTATGAATAAAGCTCAATTCGTTGAACTAGTGCAAGCAAGTGGTAATTACAAAACTAAAGTTGAAGCTGAAGCAGCTATCAAAGCATTCACAGATGCAGTAGCATCTGCATTAGTGAAAAAGGAAGATGTTTCTCTTGTAGGATTCGGAAGCTTTAGTGCTTCACTACAAAAAGGAAAAAGCGGTAAAGTTCCTGGTACCGACAAAACTTATACTACAAAAGATAAGATGGTTCCTAAGTTTAAAGCTGGCAAAGGTCTTAAAGACCGCGTTGCTGCTGGTAAATAAAACCTAATTTTGTCGCAAATTTATTTTTGCGACAAAACTTCTTCCAAAATACACTGCTCCAAATAACCTTTAAACAAAACTCTTACAATCCTTTTTAAATTTCAATAAAATATAGATACAATATAACCATCATACAAAAGGAAATAAAATGAAAAAAATTCTAATTGCGCTATTTATGCTTTTTTCCATAAATCTTAGCGCCCAAAGCAGTGAGCCGCATGTTGTTCTAGAGACTACACAGGGAAAGATTGAGCTTAGACTATTCCCGAGTATCGCTCCATTGGCGGTAGAGAATTTTTTAACACATGTAAAAAACGGCTATTACGACGGTGTTGTTTTTCATCGTATTATCAGAGACTTTATGATTCAAGGCGGAGACCCTACAGGAACCGGAAGAGGTGGTGAGAGTATCTGGAGAGAGGATTTTAAAGATGAGTTTACAAACAAGATGTTTGACAGATCCGGTGTTTTAGCTATGGCGAACAGAGGTCCTCACACAAACGGCAGTCAGTTTTTTATAACAACTGCTCCTACTCCATGGCTAAACGGAAGACATACGATATTTGGTCAAGCAACGGCACAATCAATGGCTGTAATAGAGAGGCTTCAAAGTGTTGCTACAAATGGCAGAGCGGGTGGAGACAGACCGATTGAGGAACAAAAAATTTTAAAAGCGTACATCAAGTAAACACTGATATTTCTTTATAAATGGTAGTATGTAATTATTCTATAATTAATTTTACAATATAATGCCTCCATTAATAAAAGGCTATTTTTATGGAAATTCGTACTGTCGATAAAATTCAAAAACAGGCACTAAAAAAGAGTGCTGCAGATTTTACAAGGCTCGGTTTTGCCCTATTTTTTATGATAGGGGTTTTGACCTTTAGTTTTTTAAGCAACGGCGGCGTCTCTAACAACTTGTTTTTGGCTGTAGCGGCGCTTATCGGTGCGTATATGGCTATGAACATAGGAGCCAATGATGTTGCTAACAACGTCAGTCCTGCTGTTGGATCAAAAGCGCTCACTCTAACAACTGCTATTGTTATCGCTGCAATTTTTGAGACTGCGGGTGCACTTATTGCCGGCGGTGATGTCGTCAAAACTATTAAAAATGGGATTATTGACATCTCAGCTTTTGGTGGAAATCCAGACCCCTTTATATGGGCTATGATGGCGGCTCTTCTTGCAGCTGCACTCTGGCTAAATTTTGCCACAATGATGAAAGCACCCGTATCTACAACCCACTCAATAGTCGGTGGCGTAATGGGCGCCGGAATTGCGGCAGCCGGATTTAGTGTCGTTGACTGGGGTACAATGGGCGGTATTGTTGCATCATGGGTAATCTCTCCTGTTTTGGGAGGGGTTATTGCTGCAGCATTTCTCTTTGCTATTAAAAAATCTATTGTCTTTAAAGACGACAAAATAGAAGCTGCCAAAAGGTATGTTCCTGTTTTTGTTGCCATTATGTCCTGGGCATTTGTAACATATCTTATACTCAAAGGCGTGAAGCATATTTGGCCAAAAATATTGGAACTTCTTAACACCCTGCCATTAATATCGCTTGAGATTACAAAAAAACCATCATTTACTACGGCATTGACAATAGGGTTAATAGTTGCCTTTTTTGTCTATATTTTTGTTAAGAAAAGAGTTGGCTCAAATACAACAGTTCTTCAAAACACAAGAGAATCTGTAAATACACTCTTTACCATTCCTCTTATTTTTGCAGCTGCTATGTTAAGCTTTGCGCATGGGGCAAATGATGTTGCAAATGCAATCGGACCATTGGCGGCAATTAATGACGCTATTGTGAACGGGGGAGTATCTTCAGCGGCATCTATCCCCCTTTGGGTTATGGCGGTAGGAGCACTGGGCATCTCTCTTGGCTTAGCCCTTTACGGTCCTGGCCTAATTAAAACTGTAGGGACCGAAATAACGGATCTAGATCAGATGAGAGCTTTTTCAATAGCGATGGCTGCTTCCATTACCGTCATCATTGCTTCACAGTTAGGTTTGCCTGTAAGTTCTACTCACATAGCTATAGGAGGCGTTTTTGGTGTCGGCTTTTTAAGAGAGTGGCTCTATGCTAAAGATGAAAACAATCATACCGTTGAGGATGACATACTATCTATTGAAGATGAGAAGCTAACGAAAAGCGCTTATGAACATGAACTAAAAGAGCT
>NZ_JAVVFL010000073.1:0-9580 GCF_032250635.1 Sulfurimonas sp. | reverse complement strand
TTTGTTCTACTTGGCGAAATTATATCGCCATACTCTTTTTTCGTTTGCTACTTAAGTAACATTTCCAACCCGACGAAAATGCCGAAAGCATTTTTGTGCTTTAGTGGCATAGCGCCTAGCGTAGATATTTGGGACTTTGTTCCAAATATCGTTTCATTATTAATTCGCTACGACTACCATCGCTTCTCTTAATGGTCTCTCTTTATATCTATAACCTGTTTGAAATGTCTGAACAATCTGACCGCTCTCCACCGTATCGCTATCTACGCTCTGGATGGCGTTGTGGATATTTGGGTCAAACGGCTCATCATGAGAGACCATAGTCACCCCATGTTTTTGTAAAGAGGATGTAAGCTGCTTCAACGTAAGCTCAATTCCCTCTTGAAGTTTTTCTAAATGCTCCTGCGGGTCGGCAAGATTCTGCGTAGATGAGAGTGCCATCTGCAGTGCGTCCATAACAGGAATCATATCTTTGGCAAATTTCTCATTTGAGTACTCTACCGCTGTATATTTTTCTTTCTCGAGCCTTTTTTTGATGTTATCAAAGTCGGCATGAACACGAGCGTACTTATCTTTGAGAGCAGCTAACTCCTCCTGCAAGAGGTCAAGTTCGTTTTCAACTGCTTGGGCTTCCGCTTCGGCTTCAGAGGCTGCTTCTTCAAGCTCTGGATTTTCAAGAGATTCATTTTGAAGCTCTTCGTTATTTTCTTTTGACATAGTTGTTAAAGTACTCCTTTTTTAAAAGATGGCATTATTATACATATTGAGTGTAATAATGTCAAGTATTAATTGAGCTATTTTAGTTAATTAAGTTTAGTCTATGACTATCAACTTAATTGTTTGCTAAAAAAATAGCTTCTATTGTATCATTGCATACATAGATGTAGATGGGAGAAGAGATGAAATTTTTAGCTTGGATGGGTGCTGTTATAGTAGCAGTGGCTGCAACTCTGTATGTTGCGGCTTTTACGAAAGTGGGCAATGGGCTGCTAAAGCCTTTTGTAGAGCAGAAAATAAAAGAGCAGACAAAGCTGGAGAGCTCGCTTCATGAGTTTCGTCTGAGCATGAGCGATTTTGAGATCATTTTGGAGCTAAACAGGGAGAATATAGTTAAAGTAAAAGGGGAGTACTCTCTTTTTGCGCAATCTTTTGATATCTCTTACGATGTGGAACTTAAAAATTTACAAAGTTTAAAATCTCTCACTAAAACAGAGTTAAGAGGAGATTTTGCAACAGAGGGAACCGTTCGCGGAGATATTGCTTTTATGAAGATAGAGGGTAAAAGCAGTGTCGCGCAGAGCGATACATCTTACTATGTAGAGCTGAGCGAATTGAACCCGACATCTATTATCGCAAAGATGAAGGGAGCAAAACTTGCTTCGCTTCTCTTTATTACGGCACAAAATCCCTACGCAACTGCAGAGATAGATCTGGATATAAACTTTAGGGATATATCGCCGCATAAAATGGATGGAGAAGTACTCTTAGTTAGCAAAGAGGGCAAGATAGACCCTAAATATATGTTAAGCGATTTCAACGTTACCATCCCGAAAACCTCTTTTTCTATGAATTTGGATGCAAAACTAAAAGGCGATGATGTAGAGTACAAGTCTGAGTTGCTCTCAAATCTTTTTAAAATCAACTCATCGGGATTGGTCGTGCCGCAACCTCTAAAAGTTGATCTAAAGTATTCGCTAAACATTGAAGATCTTGAGGTGCTAAAGCCTCTCACAAAGGCGGATGTAAGGGGTTCGTTTAAATTAAATGGAAATGTAAAGGGAAGCAAAGAGAGACTTGTAGTGGCAGGAGTAAGCGATTTGGCTTCGTCCGATACTGTTTTTGAAGCCGTTTTAAAAGATTTTGCTCCAGCATCGCTAAAAGCAAAAATAGTAAATCTTGATATCGCAAAATTTCTCTACATGGCAAAACAGCCGCACTATACAGATGGACTTCTATCCGTGGAGGCGGACATAGGCGATGCTAGAGAGGAGACTCTTAGCGGAAAAATCGATACCACTATAACAAAAGGTCTTCTTGATTCAAAATATTTGAGTAAAATTTATGAGTTTACATCTCCTATGCCCAGGACTACATTTAACCTTGCCGCAACGACACTGCTCAAAGGCAATACTGCCGATACCAAAGTCGATTTAAATTCAAATATAGCGGATCTTGATATAAAAAGCGCAAAGTTCACTATAAAAGATGCTTATCTAAAGAGTGACTACAGAGTCAACCTGCCAAATCTTGACGCTCTCTTTTTTGTGACAAATCAGCATATGAGAGGCTCTCTTGTGGCAAATGGCGATATTGTCAAGGCAAAAGATTTGGATGTAATATTTCACTCAAATATTGCCAAGGGAAAGGTAATCGCAAAGCTTCATAATGATGAGCTTCATGCGGATTTTAGTTCGGTAAGCGCAAATGGGCTACTCTATATGCTTCTCTATCCCCAGATAGCGGATGCTTCGTTAAATGCAAAAGTAGAGTACAATCTGGCGCAAAGCAGAGGTACTATTGGCGCTCAAGTGACAAATGCTGTTTTTGTGAAAAATCAGACGTTTGACCTTATTAAACAGTACACAAAAGTTGACATGTATAGAGAGCATTTTAACGGGGATCTCAACGCTAAGATAGATAAAGAGAATATTTTAGCCTCAATAGACCTTCGTTCAAAAGAGGCTTCAATAAGGACGGCAGCGACAAAGCTCAATACAAAAACCAAGCGTATTGATACGGACATAACGCTAAGAGCGAAGAAAAATGAGATTAGCGCAAAACTTAGCGGAGATGTAAACGCACCCAAAATCAGTGTTGATTTAGAGAAGCTTATGCAGTCTCAGACCGGCAAAGAAATCGAGAAAAAAATCGAAAAAGAGATAAACAAACTCTTTCAAAAACTCTTTTAACAAGATTTAAAAAGCTCCTCTATCTCTACAAGAGAAGCTTTTGGCTTTGCGATATAGTAGCCCTGCATAAAATCAATATTTAGCAGGAGCAGCTTGTCATAGACCTCTTTTGAGTGGACATACTCCGCAATTGTCTGCATATTGCTCTGCGCAGCAAAGTGTATGATGCTCTTGACGACTTTAAAATCTTTTGTGTTTACATCAATGTTTTTGATAAGGGAGCCATCAATTTTAAGAAAGTTTGCTTCTACATCTATAATAGTTTTAAAGTTTGAGTAGCCGCTTCCAAAATCGTCAATAGAGACTTTTGCCTTAAGAGAGTGAAGAAGGTTAATCTTTTGCTTAAAGAGATCTATGTCACTAATCTCATCACTCTCAAGAATCTCAAATGTAACGCGGCAGGCAAGATGCTGGTTATGTTTTAGGTTGTTGATAATAGTCTCTTCTATATCCGGATTGATGAGGTCGGAAAAGTTCATGTTTATGCTTACTAGCTTATTGTTGTTTTTAAAGGTTTCAAAGACTACAAGAAGGATTCTTTGGGTTAGCTTGTAGTGTATGTTAGTCTCTTTTATCAGAGGTAAAAAGGCAAGAGGAGGAACTATCTTGCCATCTTTTGCTATTATTCGAACCAATGCCTCATACTTAAATATTCTGCTGTGTTTGTAGTCGTAGATAGGTTGATAGTAGCAGATAACCCTGTCGTCATCGATAGCCTCTTTTACGAAACTGATATCTGTAGAGGAGGAGAAATTTTCACTACTTTTCTTCTCATCATAACAGATAACTCTGTTTCTACCGCTTTTTTTGGCTATGTAGAGCATTTTGTCGGCTACTTTTATTGCCTCTTGGAGGTTTTTTTCCAAATGTGGATTTTTATGCAGACCGATTGAAACGCTTACGTTGATCTCATTATCTTCATACAAAAAGTGCTCTTTGAGTATGTTTTTTCTTACTCTTTCGCATACATCTAAGTCTGACTTTGTTTTGCTTCGGTTGTTTATGAGCAGTAAAAACTCCTCTCCGCCGTATCTTACTAAGATATCGCTGTCTCTGATAGAGTCTTTAAATACTTTGCTTGTACGAGAGAGAACGTAGTCCCCGGCTTTATGACCATAGGTGTCGTTTATGATTTTAAATTTGTCCAAGTCAAGCATAGCCAAAGAGTAGTGCGACAGATTTAAGAGCGGTACAGTCTCTTCAAGATAGTTTCTGTTAAATGTTTTTGTAAGAGGGTCTGTAAATATTTTTTTTCTGGTAACAAAGTAGTGAAATATCTGCATTACAGTCATTGCCATCAGAAGAAGAACAAAGATGATTAAAACTACAAAAAATGTCTCCAGCGGCTTGATTGATTCGAGAATAATTTTTTGGATATTTGTCGTAATGTCAATGTTAAATACTCCTATGACATTTCCGTTATTTATGATTGGGTAGAGATAGGTAAGGTATAGGTTCTCTATATCATTTAGTTGAATAATCTGTGGTTTTTTTGTCGTGTAAACAGTGTTATACTCTTCAGAAGTTACATCAAATTTTTGATTAAAATTCGCTTTGTCGGTTTTTGATGCATCAAGAAGAAATCTAAATTTATCCTGCTCATCTTTGTATAAGATATATGCATATTTTACATTTGATGTAAGCATTAAGGAGATGATATGTTCATACTCGGCTCTTACATACTCTTTGCTAAACATAGAGAACAGATCTTCGGAGGTCTTAACATCCGAAGTGTCAAGTATGTCTTTTTCAATATTTTGTAAGATGTAAGAGATCTGCTCTATTTGGTGGCTTTGTATGCGCTTAAATATATCATCTTTGGTTTTTGTTATGTCATTGTAGACATAGGCAAAAAAAAGACCAAGCATAAAGAGTAGAAAAAATATTCCAAGCTCCCTTTTTTTTACCATACTTTTTCCTCTTTGTAAGCATCTAGTTCACTGGAGACTATTATGTTTTGAAGTTGCGTTCTAGGCTCTATGATTACTATGTTTGGTCTCCCTTTTTTCCAAAAAAATGCGCCGAAGCTCTCTGGAATATCTTTGAGCAGTTCATAGTTAAGAACAAAAATAGGCTTGTTTTTGCAATCTTCATCATCTTGTATGTTTTTTTTGTGCGCTACTACAATCAGAGTTGCCACTGCGCAATCATCCGTAAGTATAAGAAAGCTGCTTTTTTTAAACTCTAAGAGCAGCTCTTCATCGTCCGTCCATATAGTTATTGTTTCATCGATAGAGATGCTTGAGAGTATCTTCTCCAAAATCTGTGCTTTTATATCGACTCTCTCTTCGGAGGCAAATGAGGCAATTGTTAAAAAGAGAAAAAGTATAAGCGCTCTCATTTAAAATGTATACTCCGCCGTAAACAGAACTCTTCTGTCTATCGTCGATACATCAACACCGCTTATAGGTGTTTTTGAAGCTCTGTCAAAAATATTTTCCGCCTTTAGTTTTAACTCTGTCCTTTTATTTAGTCTGTATATTGCTCCAAATGAGTAGTCATAACCTCTTTTTACGTCAACTCCGTCTTGAGTTGTATATTCCGCTCTGTAAAGCAGCTCATTATAAATATCAACCTCTCCTAAGGTGTTGAAAAGCTGCAAAGAAGCCCCCTCTCGCGGAGAGTAGTAGCTATCTCTAAACTGTCTATATATCTCTACTTTAACTCTGTTGTCGATGTTAAAACTGTGCTCTATATTGGCAAAAAAGAACTTGAATTTATTTTTATCATCACTGTTTACATAGATGCTCTCTGCCGGATTTGTCATGTTCTTTTCAAAAATGATTGCGTTGTCCGCCTCGCTCTGTCCAAGTCCAAAACCATAAGTAGTGTTCTTTTTTACATAAATAAGTTCGGTAGAAAGCGTGAGAATTTCAGCGCTCTGTAAGTCTGGATTGACTCTGTAGTTTGGTGAATAAGTTGTTTGCAAAAATGTCGGGTAGAGGTAGCTCTGCATCGCAAAGAGCTTAAACGTGAACTCATCAAAAATTCCTACATAGCCAGCTCTTAGTATGTGCTCCGTCGATGATTTGTCTAAGCTGTTTTCGTAATAATCAACCTTTGCACTTATTGATATAAGATGATTTTTGTTTATATTGTAGAGGTTCTCCGCATAGAGCATATAGATATCGAGTTTTTTCGGTCCCCAGTTCACTGCAGTATCTATACCGTCTACTATATAATCAGCTATACCGAACTCTTGATGCTTAAACTGTGCTCCCATAAAGAGTTCGTTGTTGTCATTTATAAACCTCTTCTCTATGGTAGCACTATATACTTTTGTGCTTATAGTGGTATCTAACTGTTGTGCAAAAGGAGCGCTCATCCCAGGTAACGGTATACCGATAGAGTCTTCGTTGTAGATTTTAAATTTTTCATAAGATGCGGTAAGCATTACTTTTAGATTGTTTTTAAAGTATTTGGTAATATGGGTATAAATATCATTTGTGTGAGTGTATCCGTCTTGTGTTGCCAGCCCTAGACCACTGAAAATATCATACTTTTCACTAATAGCTCCCAGCTCAATATCGTAATCATCTTTTTTTGAAAATTTAAGATACAGCTGTCCTCTTGCCCCGTCTCTAGAGAGTTCGGTACCGCCGAGAGTGTAATCTTCATAGTTGTTTTTTCTTAAATCAATATTTGCCAGATATGAGTACTCATCAAAAACTTTTGCTTCAACCGCCTGAAGCGTTACGCTGCCGAGCGAGTCAATGGAGGTTTGCACGGATGTACTGTTTTGGCGAGAAGGATCTTTTGTAAAGAGTTTTATAAGCAGGGTTCCGGGTTCGTTTCCGAATGTAACTGAGTTTCCGGCTTGGTAGATCTCTATATAGTCGATAAAGTAGAGACCCATTCTTCCATACTGTACCAAAACATTGCCAAGCGTTGCCGAGTTTAGTTCATGAGAGTTGATGTAAACTTTTGTAGTCAGGGAAGACATCTGCGATTCGCCGCTTCTAAGAAGCGTAGTCATACCGTTTCTCCTTGTCCCTATAGTAAAGAAACGAAGGGTTTTTAGAACATCGTTAAGAGTGTATGCTTGCATTTTGTCAAGCTCTGAGCGGGTTATGACCCTTATATGACCCGCACTCTCTTTTTTTGTGTAAAGATTAGGTTCTTCGGCATTTTTATACTCTTTAAGAAGTGTCTCAAGAGAGAGTTCTTCCGCATACATAAGAGATGATAACAGCAAAAAGAGCGTAAAAACATACACCGATATCCCCCTAACCACCATAAAAAATAATATATCAGTATAGTAAATGAATGCTTAGTTTAGACTTGCATCCGCAAGTGTCAGGCAAAATAAAACTTCTATTTTTTCTTTTTGCAAAACAGCAACTGCCTGAGTGAGAGTCAAGTTTGTCGTTATGATATCATCGACTAAAATCACGCTCTTTTGCTTAAACTCTTTTAGCACAAAATCTCTAGGATTTAGGAGTCTGAACTCCTTTGTTTTTCCGGAGTAGCTAACCCTGTTCTTTGCCCTTAGTTTGCCAAAAAGAGGCTCAATGGAGTTGCTTTTTAGAGCTTTGTTCAAAATAGCCGTATGCGAATATCCAGACCGAGCAGAGTCATCAACCCCAATGGAGACGACTTTATACGGGTACTCAAACGCAGAGGCAAATTTTGCAATGGAGTTTTTTGCAAGAATGGAGTAGATGTAGTAGCCTACATCGGTATGTTTTGTGTGTAGCAGCTCTTTTATGTCGCTATATTTGTAAAATGAGATAACTTCAATGTTGCCGAGGATTTTTCTTCTGTATATGGAGGGGGCTAAAAAGTTGTTTTGACACTTTTTGCAGATGTGTAAAAATGAGAGATTTTCACACATCAAGCAGCGCATTTTAGTCCATCTTCAAAACAGACATAAATGCCTCTTGCGGAAGCTGAACTTTCCCTATGGATTTCATTCTTTTTTTACCGGCTTTTTGTTTTTCAAGCAGTTTTCGCTTACGCGTTATATCCCCGCCGTAACACTTTGCGGTAACGTTTTTGCCCATACTTTTTACTGTCTCTCTGGCAATTACCTGAGAACCCAAAGATGCTTGAACAGCCACTTCAAAAAGCTGACGAGGGATAATTTCTTTCATGTTTTTAACCAAAACACGACCGCGTGAGAGTGCCTGATTGCGGGGAACAACGATACTCAGCGCATCTACTGCCTCTCCTGCAACTTTTATATCAAGTTTTACCAGATCGCCGACTCTAAACTCAATCGGCTCATAATCAAATGAAGCATAACCTTTAGAGATTGATTTTAGCTTATCATAAAAGTCCATTACTATTTCGTTCATAGGCACTTCATACTCAAGCATAACTCTATCTTGGTTAAGATAGGTCATTTTTGTTTGAGTGCCGCGCTTATTTATGAGAAGAGTTATAATATTTCCAAGATATTCACTCGGAGTAATAACCGTAGCTCTAATGTATGGCTCTTCGATTCTGTCTATACGGTTCACTTCCGGAAGCTCTGAGGGATTGTGAACATTGATTTTTTCGCCGTTATTGAGATAAACCTGATAGATAACTGATGGTGCGGAAGCGATTAAATCAAGGTTGAATTCACGCTCTAGTCTCTCTTTTACAACCTCCATATGAAGCATGCCTAAAAATCCGACACGAAAACCAAAACCAAGAGCCAGAGATGTTTCAGGCTGGTAAGATAGAGAACTGTCGTTTAGTCTTAGCTTATCAAGAGCATCGCGTAAATTTTCAAATTCGTCAGTATCTATAGGGTATATTCCGGCAAAAACAAAAGGCTTCGCTGGTTCATACTCTACAACAGGCTCTTTTGTAGGGTTTTTTGCATCAGTAATAGTGTCCCCGACATTTACAACATGTACCTCTTTTAAACCAAGTACGACTATGCCAATCTCTCCGGTTTTTATAACAGGAGTCTTTTTACGTTTAAGCGGATGCGGGTACATCAAGTCAAGAACCTGATGCTCCTCACCGTTGCTCATAATTTTCACAAGTTGATTTACTTTTATCTCGCCGTCAAAAACTCGGACAAGACCTAGCGCGCCTAAGTAGGGGTCAAACCATGAGTCGTAAATGATGGCTTTAGTAGGAGCTTTTGGATCCCCAACGGGAGCTGGAATTCTATCTACGATTGCATCGATAAGAGCGCGGATGCCGACACCTGTTTTAGCTGAGACCAAAACAGCATCTGTAGCGTCTATGCCGATGCTTGTTTCAATCTCCTCTGCAACTCTTATGGGGTCTGCAGCAGGTAAGTCTATTTTGTTTATAACAGGAATAAGTTCTAAGTTGTTCTCCATTGCCAGATATACGTTTGCAATAGTCTGTGCTTCTACGCCCTGAGCAGCGTCAACGATAAGAAGCGCGCCGTCGCTTGAAGCAAGAGATTTGCTGACTTCATAAGAGAAATCGACATGTCCGGGAGTATCGATAAGATTTAAGATGTAGTGCTCGCCGTCTTTTACATAGTCAAGTCGCACGCTTTGAGCCTTTATGGTAATGCCGCGCTCTTTTTCGATGTCCATCGTGTCCATCATCTGCTTGCCAAGCTCTCTATCGCTTACAGAGCCGCACTCTTGAATGATTCTGTCCGCCAAAGTACTCTTACCGTGGTCAATGTGGGCGATGATAGAAAAGTTTCTAATATTTTTCAATGAATATTTCCTGATAAAAATTTATGCCTTAAA
>NZ_JAVVFL010000072.1:0-9591 GCF_032250635.1 Sulfurimonas sp. | reverse complement strand
TTTTGTAAAAAAGTTCGTAAAACACCTTGTAATTCTCGAAAAACAAGGTTTTTCATAGCTTTAGGGGGTTGTAGGGACTTTAGTCACTGCCGCTAAAACGGACGAGTTCGTTTTAGTGTGTGACATAAGTTTTTTTAAGTAAGTTTTTCTTATATTTATGTAGAATACACCCTTAAATAAATAAATATGCGGGTAGTATAAATGGTACAAGAAGATGTACGAGTATTAATGGTTGAAGATGATGAGATACTGGCAGAGCTTATATCTGATTATCTTCAAAACTGTGGGATAACAGTTGAGGTAAACTCTGACCCTACAACCGTAGTAGAGCATCTTAAAAAAACAACTTTTGACCTTATTATCCTTGATTTAACGCTTCCAAAGATGGACGGGTTATTTCTTTGTGAACAGATAAAATTCTAAAAAAAAGGGTTAAGAATGAAAAAAGCTATAAAATTGTCCCTAGTGGCAGCTTTAGCAGGCGGAGCAATGCTTCAGGCGGCAGATGTTGTAATCGATGGTTATAGAGGCGGAACGCTTGATTTGACGTTCAAAGCAATGACTGTAATAGATGACGAGAAAAACGGCTGGGCACCAAGTGAAGGTAGCGGCTATTTGGTCAAGCTAAAGTATGAGACGCCGGATACTATAGTTGATGGTCTTAAAGTAGGCGTTGGAATGTATGCGAATGGCGATGCAGGTTTGACTGACTGGACGCCGGATGACGGCGGTAAGCCAGCAGGCGGATTAGTGGTTGATACAAACGGTGATTCAAAAAGCCTTATGGGCGAATTGTATATCTCCTACAAACACAAATATTTTGATGCGAAGTTTGGGCGCCAAACACTTGATACGCCGCTTACAAAGATACAAACATCTCTTATGCCAAACTTCTATGAGGCATATATGCTGGGAACAAATATAATTGATGGTCTTCGTTTAACGGCAGGTCAGATCACTAGAATGTCTATGGGCTCCCGTGCTGCGACTGATTTTGGATTAATTGGCGAAGCTACAACAACAGGTGGTTCTGCAGTAAAGTTTGTTCAGCAAGGTGGAACAATAGAGCAAGCAAAATTTTACAATATTGGTGAGATTTCCGGCGTTGGTGAAAAGACAAACGGTCGTACGGTTGTCGGCGCAACATATACAGGCGTAAAAAACTTAAAAGCCGATCTTTGGGTTTACCACTCTGATGATATAGCAAATGACTACTATGCTGAATTAGGATACAACATTCCTGTTACTGAAGATATGGCTGTAAAACTAAACGCTCAATACTTAATGCAAAAAGATGTGGGTGATGCACTTGCGGGTGAAAAAGATTTCAGTATGCTTGGTGCAAAAATAGCGTTAGAGGGCAAGAAGTGGGGTGTTTATGCTGCAGCAAACAAATCAGGTGATGAAGATACTGCTGCACTAGAAAAAGGCTACTTCAATGCGTGGGGAGCCAATCCTGCATATACGAGCACAATTTTCTCTCGTAACGCATACAGAGATGATGTTGAGGCTTACAAAGTCGGCGGTCACTACATTATAATGAAGGGCTTGAGATTTGTGGTTGATTATGCTGAGTATGGTCAGTCTGATACACCAAGCTACGGAGGTGCTGCAATAGCTACCGATGATGCTTATGAGGTAGATATCGCGTTTAACTACAAACCAAATAAAAACTGGTTCTTCAGAGTATTTAACTCAAGACGTGTAAGCGAATATAATGGTGATTTAGCTGCAGGCATTACAGAAAGAAGACAAAATCACTACCGTGCTGTTGTAGCATACAACTTCTAACTCTTAATCTTTCTCCTACAAGATTGCCGGGCTAGCCCGGCAATTAACTCTCCTGTAACAAGCATCTCTTGCTTGAGCTTTGCAAGAATATTGTCTAGAACTTTTTATCAACAGGAGCGTTGTAGCTCACCTTATAGACATTACTCTCTGCACCCCATAACGACAAAGTCAATAAACACGCTAATATAATCTTTCTCATTTTACACTATAGCGGGCTTTAATACTAAATCTCTTGTTATAAGCATATGTGCTTAGTATGAATTAGATGTCAACTTTTTGTTAATAGAGTGTTACTACGCACTCTATCAGAGGCTTCCGTTGAGCAGTCTAATTAGAGCGGCTGATATTTGGTTGAAAGCAAATACTCTTTTGCCGTTGTGTTTAGAAGCAAAATTATTGGCTGCTTCATATGTTGCAAACGGTACCAAATCATCGCCTGCAGGTGAAATCACATTGCTTCCGTAGACAAAAAAAGCACCTTTGGCATTTATGGGCTTGAGTGTGTCAAAATCGGTAACTAAAATTTCTTTAAAATCTTCCTCGCTTTTGACACCGATATCAAACCATCTGCCGGGCTGTAGATAAAACTCCATCATTGACTTTGGAGATGAAAAGAAAAGTTTTTTGTTGTTTGTTAGCTCTATTTTACAAACCCACATGGGTGCTTCATACACCTTCATTTTTCTTACTACACATGTGCTCTCTTTATCAAAATCCATCTTGTAAGAGTCGTTTGCGCTCAAGCTTGAAATAGGCAAGAGAGATAAAGCAATGACCAGTGATGCGAATATTTTTTTATACATAAAAACTCCTTTTAAACCAAATCTTTTTTTTCAAATATTTTAAAACCGCCGTAAGCAAAAGCCAGCCCCAAGAGGAGGGGATAGCCGATGGATACAAGAAGAAACACGCTCTGACTCATAAGGTCAAGTATATAAAAAGCAACAGGTCCCATAACGGTAAGTTCGGGATCAAAAAGAGATATAGCAGCTACCCTGAAGAGTTCCATGGGGTTAATCATAGCGATAAATATGATTAGTTCTTCATTCAGCCTTTGCTGCATCATAAGCGAGATAAGCGCTATGTCTATAAAAGCGAGCAGAAATATCCAGACAAAGAATGAGATTCCAAGAGCAACTTCAGATGATTTCACAAACGAAGAGATGAAAAATGCTATACCTAAAAAAGCGCTTGAGAGTGAGAATAGCAGCCCTGTATATAAAAAGAAGATACTCCACGGAATTGCCGCACCTTTTATAAAACCGAAAATAATAGCAATAATCATAGCAAAAAGAACAGGAAGATATACAGTGATAAACCTTCCGATGATTTTGCCCCAGTAGTACTGCCTTAGCGAAATAGGAAACGAGAGCATATACTCAAGTATATGGTTGTCTCTGTCGCCCGAGATGGAACGAACCGTGGTTATGAGTATAAATATAGGAAGTATAACTATCGTAATTTGAATATACATAAGCAGAAGTCTGCTCAGTCCGCTAAATCCCATAACCTGAGATTCCGTCACTCCTGCTATAAAAAAGAGGGCAATTAAGCCTCCAAATACAAGAGAGTATACCAAAAACCATTTGGCTCTTATAGACTCTTTTAGATCTAGATATGCGATTAAATATAAATTTTTCAAATCAATCCTTTAGTGTTCGAGTATCTGTTTTCTAATTTTTGGATTTCCCATATGTTCGCCTCTGAGTATTCTGAGTTTAACCTCATCTATTTTTATAGTGTTCTCTTTTTCAAGTTCATACGCGCCAAATCCATAACTCATGGGGGTGTTTTCATTGAAACTAAAGTATGCTTTTGACATATTTATGTATCTTTGTGTATCGTTCGTAAAAACCTCTGCTTTGTGCATGTTTATGCTTTTTTCTTGGCTCCAAAGAACCAGACATCCAATATCATCAAAACCGTAGTTTTTGTTTTGTACTTGAAGCTTTGCCGTATAAATATTTGATGCAGGAAGCTCCATGCTGCATTTTGGACAGACCTCTTTGTGTTCGTCGCCACTATCTTTAGATGAGAGAGCACTTGATGAATTGCAGCCTGATATAAACAAAAGAAGTAAAAAATTGGAGATAAAAAATAAAAATTTAGAGTCTTTCATCTGTCACTACTTTTCCCATGTCCATATATATTTGCCTGTTTACCAATCCTTGAACCTCTTCTACTCTATGAGTAACAAAAAGAAGAATTTTTTCATCTTCATTTTCTTGTAAAAGTCTATAGAAGTCATCTCTCGCCTTTGGGTCAAGATTTGCAGTAGGCTCGTCATATATGATGACGCTGCTTTTTTTGGCTAAACTGATGGCAATAAGCAGTTTTTGCTTCATGCCACCGCTTAGTTTAAAAAATGATTTGTAAAGATTTGCTTTGATATCAAGCTTCATCTCGTTTGAGTAGTGTTCGATGAGCTCTTTGTCTATATCGGTGCTCATGCAGACATACTGCATCAGTTCTTGAATATTTAATTTTATAGGAGGGGGAAGCTGCGGTACAAAACTGACATTTTGCAGCACCTTTACTCTCTCTTTAATGGGGCAAAAACCATCTATAAGAACTTTTCCTGAATCGGGATGGTAGTATCCGAGAATTGCGCGGATAAGGGTTGTTTTTCCCGCACCGTTAGCACCCATTAGTGCTATAGAATCATTTTTATTGAACTCACAACTCACACTATCAAGAGATATATGCTCGCCGAATTTTTTTGTAAGGTTTGAAATAGTTATCATTTTTTACACCAGGCTCTTAAGTCTAAAATCAAAGTTTAGCGCATCTGTATGGCAAACATCAATACATCTTCCGCAAAGCGTACAGTCTGCACCTGTAATATACTCTCTTGTTATACCTTTTTCTTCTCTTTGTTTGTCATATTTTGCTTTTGTAATCTCTAACACCTGATTTTCAAAACATACATCATGGCAAACCATACAGTGGTCGCAGTTGTCATTCCACTCAACTCTGAGTGCTGAGATTTTCCCTAGGTAACCGTATGTGGTTCCAATCGGGCAGATGTAGGTACACCAAGCTCTTCGGGAGTAAAAAACCTCAAAAGCCAAAACCACTACAACCCATAGAAGTGCCAAACTCCATCCATATGCAATCATGCGGCTTAAAATTCCAACAACGTTAAATGTCTCAAACACCAAATAGCCGCTAACTAAAGAGAGACTCAAAAATATAGCCCAAAATATATGTCTGACTCTGTGATCAAACTTTCTCTCTTTAATAATTTTTTTATTCACAAGAGTGTCATGCCATTTTTCGCCGATTTCGCTTAGTATGCCATATGGACAAACCCATGCGCAGTAGCTTCTTCCGCCGACAAGAAGATAAAAAACAGCAATTGTCGCGGTGCCTATTATCATATTTACAGGCAGCTCGAACGTAGCTAGAAAAAGCTCTATTGTAGTAAAAATATCTATAAGATGAAAACCTAGAAATCTTGAACCGCTCAGCGTTCCCTCCAGCATCTGAATATCTACATGAAAAGATAGAAAAAAGAGCAGGTGAATGGAAATGATTAAAATCCATCTCTTCATCCTGTAACTAAACTTTTTTTTACCATCTTTTGTTCTGTCAAAAAATGTTGACCAAAACGAAGAGTGTTTAATCGTCTCTCTACTATTATATTTATCCATTTAAAGCTCCATTTTTTCGGCTAGTTGTTAGACACTATTTATTAGTCTCAGCTGCGCGTGAGGGAAATTCTCCGATTTCATCTGCAAACTTTCTTAGTTCCTCTTCGCTGGTGTTAATGAGCAATCCTCTCATAATCACGTTCTCTTTTCTGTTGGCTTTAAAATCAGTTAAATCTTTGTAAATTTTATCGGCACTTTGTCCATAAAGTTTTGGCCCCATAAGTTTTCTTCCGTCTTGCTCTCCAGAGCCATTTGCTCCATGACATGCAGCACATTTACTTTTGTACTCCATACTTACTTTTATGGCTCCTATATTTCCGGCTTTGTCTTTAAGTGCCCTTAGCTGATCCGTCTCTTTTTCTTCATCACTTTTTTCTGAGGGTGCTGCTTGTGTTGTGGTAGTCGCATCTGCAAAGCTTCCTATGCCTTTGGCATGTTCGCCGCCATGGTAAGCTCCCCCTTTTGAGAGAGTCCATGCCATTAGAGCAAATACTAAGATTGTTGCTATTGCCGCTATTGTATTTTTCATGCTCATCTCCTCATCTCTTTTATCATCTTGTTAAATTCGTATATTTCATCGGAGAGTCTTCTTATCTCTTCATCATCCATCTGGCTGATAAGACCGTTCATCAATACATTTTTAGATGAGTCTTTTTTAAACTCTGCGATCTTATTAAAAATATACTCAGAGTCTTTTCCAAGAAGAGAGGGACCGATAACACCGTTTGCATAGTCATTATGACAAGCAGAGCATTTGACGATAAACTCTTTGCTTAATTGTTTTACAAGCATTGAAACTTGTATGCTTTCATAAGGGCTTCTAACATATATGTTTGCGTCTACGGCACTTCTTGGTTTTGTTCTCACAGAGGCATCTTTATTTGCAGGCATTGCATTTAGATCATATTCACTCTGTATGTTGTAGTCATAGTAGTAGGATTTACTCTGGTTTTTATCATGTTCTTTTTCTTCAACTTTAACAGCGAGAGCATTTTTATTTTCAACAACTTCAATACTCTGCAAAGCAGCTGTTTTTGGAGATTGTGCATTTGCACTCTCTTTTTTATCGCTCTCTTGGCTGCAACCTGTAAAAAGGGCAAGGAACAAAACACCGCCGATATAGAATAAACTTTTAGATTTTGATTTTAAATTACAATTTTTCATTTTATGGCCTTATTTTTTGTTTAAGTAGTACTCTTCATAAGTCACTCTTGGTTTGACTACAATTGATGCTATTGTTGTTGGGCAAACTTCTTGACACGCACCGCATCCTATACATCCGTCATAGATTTCAGGTCTCTTGCCTCCGCCGCTGTCACTTACTATAGCTATAGCACTCATAGGATTTGGAATAGGGCACATGTCGGCGCATAGAGTACACTGCTTATCTTCAAAAGTATCAAATTTTTCAAGAAGTTCTACTTCAAGTTCGTGAATATTTACAACACTATTTGTAAATTTGTGCATTTGCTTATTGTACCCCTTTGGTATAGGAGTATTTGTCATAGCAAGACAGGTGTCCGGAAATTCCAATACGGCAATTCCCATCTTGATATCTTCTGGTTTTTCAGTATGATGATCAAGCGCTCCGCTTGGGCATGCAAGAACACAAGGTACCGCGCTACAAGCATAGCAACCTCTCTCGTCTGCGTCAATGTAGGGTGTTCCCACACCATGCCCGCTTAGAAAATCTGAAAGTTTTATAGAGTGGTAAGGGCAGACCTGAAGACATTGCCCACACTTGATACAGAGCGCTAAAAATTTTTTTTCATCTACGGCTCCCGGTGGTCTCAATCTGTTTTCTGCTCTTAAGATATAAGGGCTAAATACCATGCCCCCGCCTAAAACAAGTCCTAGTACTCCTAAAGTAGAGTATTTTATAAATTCTCTTTTATCTGTCTTAACTTTTTCCAAAATTTATCCTTCTATCTTAACTATGGGTTCTGCATCTTCAAATAAAAAAAGCGGCTTTGTAAATGGTGCCAGTTTTGCTAAAAAATTTAGCAAAGAGATAACGGGCGAGCCGTAGAAAAACTTAACATCCGGGTTGTGAATCCAAAGCTGATCCGCATATCTATAGACTTTATGCGGGGTATCGCCTATGTTGTCGCCATTCTTGTCAAAGCCCTCGTAGTTATCCCAGTAATTCTGGCTAATCTCATTATTGTAAGTTCTGCTTGATCTGCCATCGTTGACAACATCTTCAATATTTCCCATTACTACGTTGTTCTTAATAATGTTGTCTTCACTTAAAGAGTGGAAATGAAGTGCTTGTGAGTTGTACAATATTTTGTTGTTCTCTATCCAGTTGTTTGTATCAGGCTCAAATGGGGATCTGTCAATATAGATTCCCTGAGCACAGTACAAAATCGTGTTGTCTTTTATGGTAAAGTTGGTTACCTCTTTTAAACCTATGCCCATTCCGGTAGTGCCCAAAGAACTTTTTATGAAATTGCCCGTTGCTACGGTATCTTTGGAGTACATAAAAAATATTCCTACCGAGTTGTATTTGTAGCTATTGTTTTTCACATAATTTTTGCCGGCATACATAAAGTGCAGCGAATACCTGCAATACTCACCGATATTCTCCTCTATAAGATTTCCGTGACTGTACCAGACAACCATGTCGCGAGAGCGAATAAGCGAGTTTTTTCTTATGATGTTGTCGTGGCTGTACCATAGTCTTAAACCGTCTCCTTTTAACCCTAGATCAAAATCTTTTGATGTTATGGTATTGTTGGAGACGATAGAGTTGCTAACCATCTGCATATCAATTCCAAAAAGGCAATCATCTATGGCGCAGTTGCTTACTTCACACTGTTTTGCTTCAGAGATAGTGATGGCAGCATCAACGTTTTCATGCCTGTCTCCACTTCCCGTAATCCTTAAATTTTTAAGTGTTACATAAGAACTTTTTATGGTTATCACAGTTCCTTTGCCTTCACCGTCAATGACTACGCCATCTTCTTTTCCTATGATTGTCAAAGGTTTATTTATAATAACACTGCCCTTGTAGATTCCAGCAGGAAGCTTTAAGATAGAACCAACAGGCGCATCATCAATTGCTTTTTGCAGTACATTTGCGCTTAACAATGGCAGAAATAGAGTCAATAAAGCGAAAAAAAGCTTAAGCATGTTGGTTATTTATTCCCTTAAGAGCTTTTTGTTTTGCAAAAAATGCAAGTAAGCTTAGCAGACCGATTGCTAAAATAAGATAAAAACCGATTGACGGATAAGAGTGTGTTACGAATTGTGCAATCTTTCCGTCCCCGAAAACCGTTGGCATAAAAGGTTTGATTTTGAACATTCCCCAATCATGCAGATTATGCCCAAACCAATAGAGCCAAAATGAATAATCAGCAATAAAGAGGAGCGGAAGGGATGCCGGAACCAGCATAAAATAAATTAAAATCCTAGAGTTGTAAAGTATAAAATATATTATTCCCAAAGATAGCGCTAAAAGAGCGTATATGCCTATCTCCCTCTCAATAGTTCCGCCAACCCACATAGGATCCATTCCTACATAGTGGTTGATAGTATTCATTTCATGAACTTCTCCGCTGTAACCGTCAAAATGAAAAAATACGGGAATGCCTTCTGGAAAAGCATCTTTAGGATAGTTTGGCGCTTCAAGCGAAACTGCCCAAATAGGCATTGAAGCAGGACCTATTTCCGCTGTAGTAGCTATCATTTTTTCTAAGTCATTGTGCGCTTCTTGTGGCGTACTGACACTTTTGTATCGCCCTTGATTATAAAAATTCCAAACTGTTTTACTAAAAGATGAGATCTCACCCTCTTTGGAGTTTTCTATTTGATTTAACACCCCGTGAAATGCCAGCATTGGAAGTGTAAAAGATAAGGTTAGGATTAATAAAGCTAAAGTAGCAAACACTCTTGCTTTTGTCAAACTTTTATTCATTATGAAAGTCCTTTGTATATAAAAAATAAAATTTGAAGATTAAGAACAATCCTCAAGTTTTATTTTATAATATATTATATTACAATATTATTCTTATAAGCTTAAATAATGAAGGATTGATATAAATGCAAAAAGGGAGAAGAATAAAATCCCTCTCCCTCTTTTTAATCTTTTCTAAAAAACGTATCTTTAGAAAAGATTTGCATTCTCATCTACCCATTTAAGATA
>NZ_JAVVFL010000071.1:0-9672 GCF_032250635.1 Sulfurimonas sp. | reverse complement strand
ATACAACTCTTTTGAGGTCTCAAAAGAGAAGCCTATCAAAGGGTATATTCAGCTCGTAAAGATGTTTGTCTACATCTTAGGCTTTATTATCGCTATTTGTGTTCTGGTCGGCGTCTCTCCATGGGGCGTTCTAAGCGGTGTGGGAGCATTTACCGCAGTACTAATGTTTATCTTTAAAGACACCATCCTCTCTCTTGTCGCAAGTGTGCAGATTGTGGCAAACGACCTCTTTAAAGTCGGAGACTGGATAGAAGCTCCAAACTTTGGAGCAGACGGAGAGGTCATAGACATCGCTCTACACTCTGTAAAGGTTCAAAACTGGGACAAAACCATCGTAACAATTCCGACTTACAAGTTTATGGAGAACTCCTTTAAAAACTGGCGCGGCATGAGTGAGAGCGGCGGCAGACGTATAAAAAGAGCTCTTTTTATAGATGTAAACTCCATTAAGTTCTGTGCTCCCGAACTTTTAGAAAAGCTCAACAAAATAGAGATCATCAAAGATTACCTCCAAGAGAAGCAGAAGGTTGTTGACACTACGGATGAGATAACGCTGAACAAAAGAAAGCTCACAAATATAGGAACTTTTAGGGAGTATGTAAAAAGATATTTGCAGAAAAATCCAAACATAGACAGCAAAAACTTCACATTTATAGTCAGACAACTACAGCCGACTTCAAAAGGGGTTCCGCTTGAGGTCTACGCTTTTAGCAACAAAAACGAGTGGGCAGAGTATGAGGATATACAGTCGGATATTTTCGACCATCTTCTAGTTGCCCTAAAAGAGTTTGATCTTAGACTATATCAAGAGCCCTCAGGAGAGTTTGGCGCCGCTAAATAATACTCTTTATATACTCATGAACCTCTGAAGCACTTCCTCTAAAGGCAACCAGATGAGAGCGCTTTTGTATCTGATAGTCATACATCGGGTCATAATACTCACTCAGCAGATACTCTACCCACTCCTTGTACTTCTCAAAAGAGCCGCTTCTCTTCTGCTCTTTGAGTGCATCTTCAAAAATAGCAAAAACCTCACTATATTTCTGATTTCCAAGTCGTCTTTTTATGCGATACATTGCGTTTTCTATACTCTCTTGCCAAGCATTAAGAGCATCTGTAAAACCTGCTCCATCGTACGCTTTTTGCGCCTCTATGACATACTCGTTTAGGGTTATATCTATCCTCTCATCCAAAGGCGTCTCAAGTATCACAAGAGGCGAATTTGACATAACCGGTGTAAAGCTATCGGGCATAAATACACTGCCGATGTGTTTTCCCTCATCCTCAAAAACAAGAGTTCCAAACCCCTCTTCTCTCTTTTGAATCAGTTGATATGTCAGGTTGTTCTCAAAGTCTATCTGTGAGGTTTGCGGCGTAATCTTCTGTCCGAAAGATGAGCCTCTGTGGTTTGCCAAGCCTTCAAGGTCGATTGCATTTTGCATTTTTTTAAGCTCTATTGTCTTTCCTGAACCGGTTCTTCCGCCGAGGATTATGGGTTTAAAATGCTCACAAGAACCCTCAAGCTCCGGTAGCAGATACCCTCTAAATGCCTTATAACCGCCCTTTAAGCGCACTATCTCTCGACCTCTCTCGCCAATCCACTGCTGCGCTATTTTCGAGCGCTGTCCGCCTCTAAAACAGTATAGAAGCGCATCTGGATTTGCATCCATAAAATCAAGCCACGCCTGCACCCGCTGCTCTTTTATAGCACCGCTCACAAGCTCATGTCCTAATTCTACAGCCTTTGCATTGCCTCTATTTTTATAACATATACCTACTTCATGTCTCTCTTCATCACTCATAATAGGAAGATTTAGGGCATTAAAAAATGCACCTTTTTTAAACTCAATAGGTGCGCGGACGTCGATAAGCGGGGTATTGTTTAAAACAATGGATTTGAAGTCATCAAAGAGTTCCGACACCTATAAAACCTCTACCAAATGTTTGCCTTGTGCCACCGTTTCTCCGATTGGCTCAAGTTCCAGACCTGCCGCGCGCGCTGTTTCATAAAATGCATCCACACCATCTTTTCTAACCATCACAAGCAGCCCGCCCGATGTCTGTGCATCGCAGAGTATCTCTCTTTGTTTCTCGCTCATTTGAGAGATTTTATGACCGTAGCTCATAAAGTTTTTACGAGAACCTCCAGGTATGCAGCCAAGCGCTCTATATTTTTCAACATTTAAAAGAAGCGGAACTTTCTCAAACCAAATATTTGCGCTAATTTCGCTTGCTTCACACACCTCGCTTAAATGTCCCAAAAGACCAAACCCAGTAATATCTGTCATAGTAACAACGCAATCAAGAGGTGCCAATGCGCTGCCCGATTTATTGAGCGTAACCATCGCTTCAATCGCCGCATCTATGTCGCCAGCTTCAATCTTTTTTTGCTTTTGTGCCGTTGTTAGTATGCCGATACCTATAGGTTTTGTAAGAAATATAAAACAATTCTCCTCGCCGCCGCTGTTTTTCATAAGGTTTTTGTTCTCAACTAACCCCGTAACAGCCAGTCCAAAAATCGGCTCAGGAGAGTCTATAGAGTGTCCGCCCGCAAGAGGGATGCCCGCATCTTCACATGCCGCACGACCTCCCTCTATCACCTGACGTGCCACATCGGAGGAGAGTTTGTCAATCGGCCATCCAAAGATGGAGATAGCCATAAGAGGCTTCCCTCCCATAGCGTATATGTCACTTAGTGCATTTGTCGCAGCAATGCGCCCGAAAGTAAAAGGATCATCCACAATAGGCATAAAAAAGTCTGTCGTAGATAAAACGGATGTGCCGTTGCCCAAATCATACGCCGCCGCATCATCTTTATGCTCATTTCCCACAAGAAGTTCTGGAAAGAGAGTGCTTGAAATGTTTGTTTTTAGTATCTCATCAAGAAGCATCGGTGAGATTTTACATCCACACCCAGCTCCGTGGCTATATTCGGTTAATTTTATTTGTTCCATTATTTTCCTTGAAAACAGTTATTTTACTTATGCAGCGCTAGCTCTTTTTTTAGATATTCGCCCGTATAAGAGCCTGTTTTTTTATGCTCGTCTGCGACCTTTTCAGGGCTTCCCTCAGCGATTATAAGACCGCCGCCGCTTCCGCCCTCTGGCCCCATGTCGATGACGTAGTCGGCATTTTTTATCATGTCTAGATTATGCTCGATTATAAGCACCGAGTTGCCAAGCTCTACGAACTTGTGAAGAACACCCGTCAATCTATCAACATCGGCAAAATGAAGTCCAGTCGTCGGTTCGTCAAGTATATAGAGAGTTTTGCCCGTATCTTTGCGGCTTAGCTCCTTAGAGAGCTTGATTCTTTGTGCCTCACCGCCTGATAGCGTTACGGCATTTTGACCCAAAGTTATATAGCCAAGACCTACATCGACAAGTGTTGACATAATCTGGTTTATCTTTGGAATGGGTCTAAAAAACTCATGCGCCTCATCGACACTCATTCTTAAAACATCTGATATATTTTTACCCTTGTAAAAGACCTCTAACGTCTGCTGATTGTAGCGCGTACCTTTACATGTGTCGCACTTAACCATAATGTCCGGCAGAAAGTGCATCTCAATCTTGTTTTCGCCCTCGCCTTGACACTTCTCGCATCTTCCGCCTTTGACATTGAAACTAAATCTAGAACTTGTATAGCCTCGTATCTGTGCCTCTTTTGTCTGCGCGAAGAGATTTCTTATCTCATCCATAACACCCGTATATGTTGCGGGGTTTGATCTTGGAGTTCGCCCAATCGGGCTTTGGTCGAGATAGATAACTTTATCTACATGCTCAAGCCCAGTTATCTCAACACCCGCTACTTTGTTGACCTTTCTTGCATGATTTAAAAGCTCTCTTGCTGTGGGAAGAAGTGTTTGAAGCATCAAAGAGCTCTTTCCGCTTCCGCTCACGCCTGTTATACAGACAAAGTTATTTAGGGGGATTCTTGCACTTAGATTTTCTATATTGTTAAGTGTGACGTTTTTAATCTCTATAAATTTATCTTGCTTGCGTCTATAAAAATACTCTATCTTTTTTCTGCCATAAAGATAGTCTGCAGTTAGTGTTTTTGCCTTTTTTAACTTATCAAGCGTTCCTGCAAAAACAACATCTCCGCCGAATTTTCCGGCACCCGGTCCGATATCTACAATAAAGTCTGCATTTTCAATAGTCTCTTTGTCATGCTCTACGACTATAACGCTGTTTCCCTTCTCTTGCAGGCTTCTAAGCGTACGGATAAGTTTAAGAGTATCTCTCTCATGCAGTCCGATGCTCGGCTCATCCAAAACATACAAAACACCAGTTAAACCACTGCCGATTTGTGATGCGATGCGGATTCTTTGCGCCTCTCCTCCGCTGATCGTTCTTGCGTCACGCCCAAGGGTAATGTAGCCAAGTCCGACATCAAACAAAAAGTAGAGTCTCTCTCTTATCTCATTTAAGATCGGAGCGCCTATCTGGGTGCTCTGTTTTGATAAAGCTGAAAAATTACCCTCATCCTTAAACCACTCATAGCTCTTTGCAATCGGCATCTCTAAAATGTCTGCAATCCCTTTACCTGCAACCTTTACGGCGAGTGACTCTCTTTTGAGCCTATTCCCATTACAGACATTGCAGACTTTTTCACTCATGTAGTCAGCCAGCTCTTTCTCATCTTTAAACATGTCGTAGGCTATCTTGATAATCCCTGGCCAGACTCTCTTTACCTCGTGGTTTTTCCATAAAAAACTCACTTCATCAATTCCGCCGTGAAGTATCGCTTTTTGTTTATACTCAGGCAGTTCGGAGTATGGCACGGTTATATCAATCTCATTTGCCGCGCAAAAGCCCTTTAAAAATGTAAAGTAGTACCCTTTGTTAAAGCCGTATATAATCTTAACCGCACCCTTTTCTATGCACAAATCTCTATCGATTATCTTCTCATGGTCAAGCGCGTAGCGAAGTCCAAGACCGTCACATTCGCCACAAGCTCCTTTTGGAGAGTTAAAAGAGAAAGAGAGCGGTTCAAGCGGATCAAAACTTATCTTACAGTCAAAACATGCGTTGTGTTCGCTGTAGTGGATGCTTTGCTGTTTAAGACCAAGCTCTTCGTGGTTTAGTATATCAACCTCCAGCTCGCCGTAGCTCTCTTTGAGCGCTTTTTCAACGTCTGCTGCAATTCTCTCTTTGTTCTCATCTTTGACTACAACTCTGTCAATAACGACCTTAATGCTATGTTTTTTTGTTTTGCTCAGCTCTATCTCTTCATCGAGTCTGACCATAACGCCATCAATCATGGCACGCACATACCCTTTATGTGACAAAGACTCCAACACATCATGAAAGCTTCCCTTTTTTTCGCGCACAAGAGGAGCCAAAAGAACAAGCTTTGCTCCCTCTGGGAGTTTTGCAACTTCAGCGATAATATCAGAAGCGCTCATTTGAGAGACGACTTTGGAGCATTTATGGCAGTGCTGTATACCTACTCGCGCAAAAAGAAGTCTTAGGTAGTCATATATCTCGGTAATAGTTCCCACTGTCGAACGGGGATTTTTTGACGTTGTTTTCTGGTCAATGGCAATAGCGGGAGTAAGCCCCTCTATCTTGTCAACATCAGGCTTGCCGACGCGATCTAAAAACTGTCTTGCATATGATGAGAGAGACTCCATGTAGCGTCTCTGCCCCTCCGCGTACAGTGTATCAAAAGCTAAAGTAGACTTTCCGCTTCCGCTTAGTCCTGTAAAAACAACCAACTTGTTTTTTGGAATCTCAAGCGATATATTTTTTAAATTATTCTCTCTAGCGCCTACTATTTTTATAATATCTTTATTTTTCATTTATAACCAACAATCCTCTAAAAAAATATTCTTTGTACCAAATATATAACAATTAGTAGATAAAAACCTACTAATAGTTTTTTATGCACCGCCGAATCAACTCTATCTTTAAGTAAAATACCGACGTATACACCAGCTAGCGATGCCAAACCTATAATGACTCCGCTAAAGAAATCTATCTCTCTGCTAATGGCGTGAGATATAAGACCAGAAACTGATGAAAAAACCACAAAAAAGAGCCCCGCCGATACGGCCTTTTTAAGGTCTACATGCAAGAAACCAACTAAAATAGGAACCAAGATAATGCTTCCGCCGACACCTATAAGCATACTTAAAAGACCTAAAAAGAGACCTATTAAAAAAAGTACGGCCCTGTTTACCTCTTTTTGTACTACATCAACTTTTGTCTTGAAAAAAAGTCTGCTGAGTGCAAAAACAGCAAAAACCAAAAAGATAATCTCTAATGTCAAATCGCTAAATACAGATGTAAAAAATCCGCTCAAAAGTGCACCGACAAAACCGCCGATACCAATTGTAAAGACCAGTGGAACATCGAGTGTTCCTTTTTTATTGTTTAGATAACTGCCATAAACAGAACTAAAAACCATCTGCACAACAGAGATGCCGATTGCATCTTTTATCTCATGTCCAAGAAGCAGAAGCAGAGGAACAAGTATGGTCCCTCCTCCTATGCCAAAAAAACCAGATAAAACGCCGACACCGATACCTAAAAATATCAACTCAATCATTATTAAAACTTTTTTTGGAATTATAGCATCTTAATGCAACGTTTCATTTGACATCTAAATTCAAGATAATCTGCTTCTCTAAAATATATTAAGAATTTTTAGAGGTGTGCTAAAGTATAATTTAGCTAAATAAGGGTGTAAAAATGTTAAATACAATCATTGAAGCTTCAAAAAATTTTTGTGTCCATCAAATCAGGCTACCGTATGAGTTACACGACAATGTCACTCAAATGAGAACAGTTATTGCTTATATTGATATACAAAGCATTAATGGAACTAAACACAGAGTTTATATCGGAGCGACACCGAATTTCGCACAGAGAATTTCCACACTTCTTTTAGAAGAGGATGATAGTGATGAGGAGACTTTGATAGACATGACGCTTGAAACTGCAAACTTGATTATCGGGAGCGCAAAAGTTCTCGCAAGCGAGAGTAACTCCGGGTCATACACTATGTCTACTCCCTATTTTGAAAAGATTGATGTTTTTGATTTTATATACGACAGAGCAAAAGTCTTAAGAGTAGAAGACGATGAGATGATTATCGCTATTAAGGAACTATAGTTGAATAAAAAAAGACGAACGTATGGAGCCAAAGAGTTCACGTTTGACCCGGAAAAAGAACTCTCTTGGATGGACTATTCCGGTCTTCTGGACATGGAAGTGGAGTTTGTATCCGAACTTGGAGAGACCGAACTATCTATCGGCGATATATTAAAACTTACAAAAGGTTCTATAATAGACCTTAAAAAACCAGCGGGTGAGAGTGTTGAGTCTTATGTAAACGGACGTATTTTAGGAAAAGGCGAGGTTATGGTTTATGAAAAAAACCTTGCTATCCGTATAAATGAGATACTAGACTCAAGCGCCGTCCTATACCATCTTGCCAAAGAGAGACTATGATAAAACTGTTCTTAATTTTCCTGCTTCCGCTTTCTCTGTACGCTTCAAAAATTTTAAGCTATAACATCTATGACAGAACAGACAGAGTTGATGTTATGATCACCTTTGACACTCCGTATGAGGGTGTTATAAAGCAAAACACAAGCGACTCCAGCATCTTGATAAAACTTGAAGATGCCTCCATAGAGTCTACAAAAATAAAAAAGCTCTCATCAAAATATATAAAATCTATTACAATTACGCCCATGTCTGGATATACACAAATTGCCGCGATTGTACCCCCTTCTATCAATCTTCAAGCATCAAAGACATCCGACTCATATGGACTTAGATTAAGATTTACAACCGCAGAGCCGGCAGAAAAAAGCATTTCGCAGCCACAAGAAACAGAAGCTCCTCTGCTTGCTTCGCTTCCGACAAAAAAGAGTGATAATATATCGCAGAGTTACTACTTAGTAATAACAATATTAATCATAGGGATTGTTATACTTTTTTATATCAAAAAAAGAGTCTCAACTCCGCAAAACTCTAAAAAAACATCTTCATGGCTTTTTGCCCAGAGCAACAACAAAGAGCAAGCAAAGCCAATACAGCCTGCCCTCTCCGATGATGTAAGCATAAGATTTCAAAAATCATTAAATGAGCAAAACAGTGTAGTCATGCTTGATTTTGGCGAGCAGAGTTATCTTGTGCTTATGGGAAAAAACAATATTCTTCTTGATAAATTTACCCACAACAAACCGACGACACAGGATGATTTTGAGTCTATTTTACAAAGCAGACACCAAGAGCTGGAGAGTTTTTTAAATAGTAGCAGCGAAGATTCAAAAGAGTATTTGCAGTCCTATAAAGAGAAAGCTGCATCTGTGAAATATAGGGCTTAGATTAAGAGGCGTCTTGGTTAAATCTATTTTCTAACAGCTTCTTAATCGTGTTTATATTTGTCGTGGTTAGTTTATATTTCTCATCCATCATCTTGCTTATATGATAGACTTCAGTCACTGTAATACCGTATGGGTCTTTCTTCTCTTTTACGACTTGATCACCTTCAAAAGAGTAGAGATAGAGGGTTTTGCGCGTCTGCTGTATATAGTATGTAAGCACTATCTCATCAGAGTGTTTTTTTTCAAGAGCTACGATTACGCGCCTGTCATCTTCACAGCTCTTATCTAGTTTTAATTCATCTCTCATTTGTGCCGCATCTATATAGCCGATATAAAATTTATTGTACAAATCATGGTATCTCTGAATCTTTTCGCTCATTAAAAAGTTCATATCTAATATATGTTTTTTATTACTGTTGATAGTTTTTGTAATCCAAGAGATAGTGTTGTAGTATCTAAAAGGGTAGAGTTTCAAGGAGTGAGCCTCTATCATCTTGGCAGATTTAATTCTCTTTTTTGGCATCAATTTTTTAGCATCCGTATCTACAATATACTCAAGCACTTCATTTGCCAAAAAGCCTTCCGTCAGCCAAACAGTACAGTAAGATGGCAATTGCCTAACTCCGGTAGCTCCCTCATTTAAAATAATAAGAGCTTTTATCTCATAGTTTGGAAAGATCAGCTCAAGAAGCGCTTTCTTTTTTCTAAGTCTTTTTCTAAGTTTGAGTACAGATTTCACAAGCGTCATCTCTACAAAATAGAGTTCTTTATTTTTTGTAATAAGCATCGCATCAAATTCGCTTATCTCTCTGCTTTTTGTTCTATAAACAATCTGCTGTTTTTCACTTATTGAGAGCGTATTTGCATGTGCTTTTATCTTATCTTGATGAAAACCCTTTAGCACAAACTTATCTATCTCTTCATTTTCTACGGCATAAATGAGTAGTTTTTCATAGATAAAATTTTCAAAAACTTCGCCCTCAAAAGAGCGGTATGAACTAAGATAGTGCGGATCTTCTTTGCTTATTCCTCTTCTTATCAAAGAGAGGAGATGTTTTACATTGTAGTCGTAATGTAGTAGATTGTCACCTATATCGCTGTGGTCTAGTGTTTTAATTGATTTGCTTATCTTTAACAAACTATCTCGCTATTACTAAAAAAGTCATCTATTACAGCCCGGTATTCTTTTATGTCAGATATACGGTTTACACTGTCTCTAAGTGCTGATGCACCAGGGTAACCTTTAGAGTAAGTATGCGTATGTTTTCTAAACATACGCGCTCCATAGGAGCCATAAAACTCTATCATCTTATCAAAGTGCTCCATGA
>NZ_JAVVFL010000070.1:0-9675 GCF_032250635.1 Sulfurimonas sp. | reverse complement strand
TTGATTACAAAGAAATGGACTTTTTTAAACCTACAGGCAAGTCTTATGGAACTTATTGGACAGGTAAATACTATAGAAGTTATTGGCTAGATAATAATACTTCTGAACTTTGCGTTCCTATAGGTGATGACAAATGGACTCATAATAGTGAGCTTTATTCACAACATTTCAAAAGTGGCAAATGTATCGTAAAAGAGGAGATAGCTGAGAGTGAGGTTAGTCGGTGGGAAGTTTATAATTCATATTGGACAAATCGAAAAACATTAATTCCAATTCTTTCGTTTAAAAAAGATGAATTAGTTTACATAAAAGATAGAACGGATCATAAGAAGATAGGGCAGATAATAGACTATTGGTGGAAAAACGGCTGGTTTATTGGATATTTTCTGACTGGATGGTCTGTAAACTTTGAACCTCAAGGGGTTCATTGCATATATGATCCCTATAAATCTCAAGAGATTGAGAAACAATTTCTTTTTCAAACATTAAAACCAAAAGTACAGGAGAAAAAATAAAATGGCAACAATTAAAGAATATTTAGATTATGCAGAATTGGCACAAGCGGCATATGGTTTTTTAGGTATTGGAACACCTAACATTCAAGAATTGAACTATAACAAAAGAGCTGATTTTTCTATAGCCCAAGCTGAGAAGTTCTCTGAACGCTACACAGTATTAGCCGTAAGCGCACCTGATGCAAACGGCTTTAGTGCAACATTGTTTGTGGATGATACAGGTAAAAAAATACTTTCTGTACGAGGAACAGATGGCTTTAATGACTTGGATGATGATTTGTATGATGGATTGTCAGCTGGTAAAACCCCCGAACAATACGCAAGGAGCCTCGTCACCTTCTTCGAAGACCTCAAATCATCAGGCAAGATTAGTACGGCTGACAATTTAATCGTCACTGGTCACTCTCTAGGCGGTGCGTTGACACAGATGATAACGGCAACTTATCCCTCTTATATAGATGAAGCTTATACATATAATTCTCCGGGAGCAAAAAATCTTTCTATTCCTGAACTTGAAATCAAAGATGGAAAATACTACACAAGAGAATTTTTCACTTTGGATGAAGCAGGAAACATAGTTTATTCATATAGTGAAATTACAAAAACTTTATATGATGCCTATCTCTCATTTGATGCAAATAAAACCTCTATAGGCGGCAAAGTTGTCAATGTAGAAGCCAAAGACGGACCGTCAGTGATTACTGACTTGGGAACTGACATTGGTGGTAATATGGAAGTATTTATAAACGCGGATGGAAATTACCTCTATAATCATTCTAGTAAGACATTAACACAGACACTCGCTTTTTACAACACCCTCATGTCGTTAGATTCTACACTGAGCGTAGCAGAAATCACACAATTTTTAGAAAAAGTTGACAGCGGTAATATCATAGAAAAAAATCAACTTGGTTTACATCAAGAACTTTTAAACCGTATAGCGGATATATTAGCGATACCAAAAGCCAATACTGTACTCGATACAGGGAAAAATATTGTCGATACTGGAGCTAAACACTCTATAGACTTCCTCACCGACAAACTCCCAACCCAACTCCAAAGCAAAGACCCTGCAAACCTCTACGCCCTGCTAAACCTAAACCCATTTGCAATAGAAGGAAACTTGAGTGCCTACACCACCATAACCCCAGCCGACTACTCCGACATGTACATGCAAGACAGAGCCGATTATCTCTACTATATCTTGGATAAAGATGCAAGATATGGAGGTGGAGCAGGCAAAGACAGCTACAAAGCTTGGGACACAAACCGTGTTGCACTGCAAGGCACGAGCGGCGATCAGGTTATATTTGGAACAAACAAGCTAAATAACTCTGAGCAACTAAACGGCGGAGCGGGCAATGACCGTATCTACGGATTAGGCGGAGATGACACATTTGCAGGCGGAGGCGGCAACGACTACCTAGAAGGCGGAAACGGTTTCGACACTCTCCAAGGCGGAGTAGGTCATGACGTACTCTTTGGCGACAACGACAGCGATGTGCTCTACGGCGGTGAAGGTCAAGACACTCTCATAGGCGGAGACAATGACAACGCAAGCGATGCTCTCTTTGGCGGAAGCGGTGAAGATGTGCTTCTGGGCGGAGGCGGCGATGACACTCTAGCAGGCGGTGATGCTTCTAACCTTTACAGCGATAAAGTGAGTGACTACCTTGCAGGAGGAGTAGGACATGACTTCTACTATGTAAGCCATCAAGACATCATCAACGATGCAGACTCTACAGGCTTTATCATGTTTAACGATAAATCTCTAAGCGGCACTAAAACCAAAGTAGATGAATATACCTACGAAGATGCTAACTTCACATATACCCTAAACGGTCCAAACATGATAGTGGTCGATAAAAATTTAGGTGAGTATATAACCATAGAGAACATGAACTTCAATAATGCTTCGGGCATGGGTATGGAGTTTGATGATGGCAGTGAAACAGACCCAAATAAAAAAGATATAGAGATATATGTAGGAGACGCAACCGTAACAGAGGGCGGAACACTTGAATTTACTATAGGAATAGATAACACACTAGATGAAGACCTTGTGGTAAATGTAAGCAGTTACTTCAATGGCAGCGCAAGCAGCAGTGACCTAAGTGGCACAACAAACGGAACTATTACCATAAAAGCAGGAACAACATACGGAACATTTGAGATAGGAACATTTGATGACACCATAGTAGAACCGACAGAGAACTTTATATTTGCAGTGACGGGACTGGCAGAGGCTTATGGCGGAGAAATTCTAATAAATAATAATCTACATGTAGATATGAAAGAGGTGGCGTAGATGAAAACTGAAAATAATAAGAGGAGCATAGCATGAACATCAAAAAAATAATCAAATACACTCTAATAGTAGTCCCACTGCTATTTTTAGCAAAGTGGGGAATTGAAAAGGTAGTCTATGATTCAAATAAAACACCTGAAGTTAATCAAGATTCAAAAGAGAAAATGAGGATATACGGGAAGTTTCCTTTTGAGAAAGATATTGATTTGAGTATTGCCGTTATCTATATCAATAAAAATCCAAAGTGCGATCGTAAAGTTTGGGGTACTGGAATACAGTTTCCACAAAAACAAGAAGTAACATTCTTAACAACCGCTAAAGGTGGAAATTTTGAATCCATTGTTAATTTAGATAACTACTTACCGGGAATATGCAACTGGAGACCGCATCGTATATATGCTTCTATGGAAAGTGGGAAAGAACTAGCTATAAGAGGTGATGTACGTGCAGGAGGCACAGCAATCCGTCCAGCAATGACATATGTTGCAAGCATAGAAAATAATAATGCTCTAAATAAAAACACATCGATAATATTGTGTTCTTATGAAAAACAAACATTTTCTAAGGGCTACCCTGATGAAAGAACTAAGATATTTCTAAAATGTAATTCAGAGAATTATTTAAAATACAATATACCGCATTCTCAAAAAGAGATTGAAGTAAATATTAAACTTGAAGGAGAAGAATAATGGCAAATATTACAGTATTAGAAGGTGCAGTTTTATCACAAGCAGTATATGGGAATGAAAATGTGGATTTTATCGAGCCAGAGGGGTATATAATAGCAACAGATGAAAATAAGAATCCAATTACCTACAACAACCCAAACATCAACCTCCAATTAGCTCTCTATCAAAACAGTGCAACAGGAGACTATGTCATAGCAGTGCGAGGAACTGAGCCTACTACTTATGGTGACTGGGATACGAATGTAAGAATGTTTGTAAGCACCATGGCTGATATGTTGCCAAGTGCATTCATACAAGCTTTACAATTTATAGAACCGCTTATGGAAACATATGGTTTAAATAGTAGCAATACTTCTATAGTCGGACACTCTATGGGAGGAAGTATCGCTCAATATCTCGGTAGCGTAAAAGGGTTTGAAACCCTGACATACAATGCTTATGGCGTTGGGGATATGAATATGGTAGCGGATAGCTCTGGTGAAAATATAACTAATTATATTACGATGCATGACTTTGTGTCTCCACTTCCTGGAAGTCAAATGGTTGGAACAACTTACATGTTGCAAGATGAAGATTTAACAGATGTCTTTGGTCATGGAATAACAAACTTTACTAGTGTAGAGAGTTGGGTTAGGGGGTATTCACCAGTAGATGATCCTCGCTCTATAGATGTCATTGACGGTATCGGAAGTTCAGGTTTGGACTCTGCTTATGAACTTGCATTGAGGCTATCCGAAGGCAGAGAGTTTGCAATGATAAACGGGTCAATGGATGATATTATCTTTGGGGGTGATATCAATAATACTTTGATAAGTGGTGGCGGCAAAGATACCCTCATCGGCGGAAAAGGCTTCGACATTCTCCAAGGCGGAGCAGACTACGACACCTACATCTCAGACAATGGCGATACCATCATGGACTCTGATGGCAAAGGTATAGTTTACTTTCAAGAAGAGCACCTTAGCGGAGGAACTATACAAGCAGGAGCATCATGTGATACAACCGAGTTTTACTATGGTGATGGCGGAGTGTATAGCTACGATAAACTCTCAAAACAACTCACCTTCACTAAAAATGGCACAAACGAAACCCTTAGCATAGAGAACTTCACAAACACAGACCTTGGCATAACACTTAGCGGTGCTCCAACATGCCCTACAACCACAGGTGAGTGCCCTAAACCTATCAACCCGATATTTAACTTTAACTTCTCTCTTCCTACTCCTTCCCAACCTGTTACTCATAGCACAAGCAGTGGCGGAGGTGGAGGTTTTTATTCAGGCGGTGGTGGTGGAGGAGGTGGAAGCTATACTCCACACACCTACACGCCTGCACCAACCCCTGTTATAGAGTGCGTAAACTCTCCTGTCTATCATAGTACAGGAACAGGCGGTGGAGGAAGCTCTACAGGACCGATAGTGCTAGACCTAAATCGTGATGGCATCACTTCAATCTCCATAGCCGCATCCCAAGCACTGTTTGATTATGACAGTGACGGAGTAAAAGAGAATACCGCATGGATACAATCTAGCGATGCACTCCTCGTCAATGATAAAAACAGTGACGGCATCATCAACAATGCCTCTGAACTCTTTGGAAACTATACCCACAACTCAGATAACTCTATCGCCAAATCAGGCTATCAAGCCCTTAGTTACTATGACTCCAACAGTGATAATGTCATAGACGCAACCGACACCCGCTTCAATGAACTTTCCCTCTGGATTGATAGTAACCAAGACGGAGTTACCGACACAGGAGAATTAAAAACACTAGAAGAGATGGGAATCACTTCTCTCACTCTAAACAGTGCCTCTCCATACATCCCAAGCTCTGAAAATACCAACGCAATCATCCAAGAGACAACTTTCACGGACGCTAGCGGTGAGGGAATCATGCGTGATGTACTCTTCAGATACGAGAACACCTCAAAACTTACAGACGGTGTTTACTTCGATATGGATGCTAACGGTATAAAAGAGAAGATGACTACATGGACAGACCCAAACCAATGGATGATAGTCAAAGATATAAACAACGACGGACAAATTACAAGCGGAAAAGAAGTAGTCGGAAACCATATGACACTGCCAAATGGAACTAAAGCAGCCGATACTATCCAAGCCCTCAAAACATTTGACATAAACAACGACGGAGTGATAGATGTCAGCGATAACTCAGGACTAGCATTCTGGACTGACCGTAACCACAACGGACTCACTGACATAGGAGAACTAGAAGCCCTCGGAGCAGCAGGAGCTATCCAAACCATCAAACTCAATCCTTATCAAACATTGCTAAGCGGATACGATAATAACAAAGATGGAGTAATCAACGGTAATGATGCTCTCTCTAACTATCTCTACATCCAAACCAATGCAGACGATAGCGTAACACTCTATCTTCCCGACAACGCCCAAGCAAAAGAGATGATAGCAGGATATACAGGAGGAGAGAGTATCCAAACCCCACAAGGAGAGAAGATTATTAAAACTATTCTCTTTTATGAGGGGTATGAGATGACTCTCAATGACACCTTAGAGGGAAGCGATGAGAGCGAGATACTAGAGGGCAGCAGCAGAAGTGAAACCCTACGCGGCAAAGGAGGACGAGATATCCTCGACGCAGGAGCAGGAGATGATACCCTAGAGGGAGGATGTTACAGCGATAAACTCATGGGAGGAGAGGGCAACGATACTTACATCTACAACAGAGGCGACGGTAAAGACCTGATTGTTGACAGCTCAGGAAATGACACTATATCATTTGCCGAGGGAATCACTAAAGATGACCTTATCATAAAAACCAACGGCGCAGACATCAGTATTTATCTAAAAGATGGAAGCAAACCTCTCTCAGAACTTAACGATCAGATTATCATTAAAGATTGGCATACGACATCAACTCTAAAAACGCTGACATTTAGTGATGCTACAAGCTTAGATGCACGCGATATAGTACTTATGTTCGCTACCGATAAAAACGATACGATTTACGGAACTGAGAACAGCGAAACAATTATTGGCGGCAAAGGAAATGACATACTTCAAGGACGCGGAGGAAACGATACTTATGTGTTTAGCCGCGGTGACGGCAAAGATGTCATCATCGATAGTGCGGGCTTGGATACGCTTTCGTTTGGTGAGGGGATAAGTGCCGAAAATATCATTGTTAAAGCTTCAGCAGATAGTGATGACTTGATTATTGCGCTCAAAGAAGATGGTAAAACATTTGCCGAGCTTAGCGATAAAATCACACTGAAAAATTGGTTTGATGTAAACAGCAGGATTGAAAATGTAACTTTTAGCGATGGGAGTGTTTTAAACGGGAGTGACTTAGTCAATCTGCAAGGAACCGATGAAGCCGATACAACGCATTTGCTTAATGCTACAGATGATGTAACACTTAATCTAGGAGAAGGAGACGACACCGTTGTTACGGCAGAGGGAAATGATCTCCTAATCGGCGGAGCAGGTAACGATACTTTAGAAGGTGGACTTGGAGATGATACATACCTTTATTCTCGCTGTGACGGCAAAGATGTCATCATCGATAGTGCGGGCTTGGATACGCTTTCGTTTGGTGAGGGGATAAGTGTCTCTGACTTTATCGTTCAACAGCAAGGGGATGATATCGTCATCGGTATAAAAGAAGCAAATGTTGATTTTGCAAATCCGACCGATACGATTTTAATTCGCGATTGGAATCTTGCACATCAAAGCTTGGAAAGAGTTACTTTTACAGACGGTACGGTTTTGGGCATAGAAGATATTGTAAAAATGATTGAAGCAAATGACACCGTATATGGTACGGATCAATCGGAAAATATCAATACTTACGGTGGTTACGATACGGTTTATGCAGGCGGCGGAAATGATACTATTGACGGCGGTGCAGATGATGATTATATTGAGGGCGGAGCAGGCAACGATATTTTGATAGGCGGAACTGGTAACGATACTTTGTCTGGCGGCAGCGGGAACGACATTTATGTTTTCAATCGCGGTGACGGAGCAGATACGATAGTAAACTCTGATTGGAGCGGTGCTGAAGACATCGTACGCTTTGGCAGTAATATTACGGCGGATGATTTGATTGTAAAAACTGCCGACAATGCCAATGATCTTATTATAGGTATAAAAGAAGAGGGTAAAACATTTGATGAATTAACTGATAAAATCGTTCTTCAAAGTTGGTTTTATCCGAGCAATCAGATTCAGCGTTTTGAGTTTAGTGACGGGTCTGTTCTGAACCATAATGATATTGTATCTTTGCAGGTAGGTACATCAGAGAGTGAAGTTTTACGATACTTGGATCAATCAGACACGATTGAAGGAAAAGCGGGAGACGATAAACTCTACGGCGGCGGTGGAGATGATACCTACATTTTTAATCGAGGTGACGGAGCCGATACGATTTACGACAGTGCATACTACAACGAAACAGGCGGTAACGATACTTTGCAGTTTGGTGAAGGTATCCTTAAAGATGATGTAGTTTTTCGCAAAGAGGGAAGCAACCTTGTCCTTGCTTTAGCAGAGGATGGAGTTGAGTTTGAAAATCTCAGCGACAAAGTGACTATACCTGATTGGTACGGAAACAATTTAGTTGAAAATTTTAGATTTGGTGATGGGAGTATAGTAGGGACTGAGTGGATTGTCGATTTGATGGGAACAAATGAAAATGACACTATGTCCGGAACAAGCAAAAATGAAACGATTATGGCTCTTGCAGGGGATGATACCATTAATGCAGGAAGCGGTAACGACATACTTATTGGCGGATTGGGCAATGATGTTTTATATGGTTACGCAGGAAATGATACTTATGTCTTCAATATAGGTGACGGATCCGATATTCTTAATGATAACTACGGCAGTGATGTTATCGAGTTTGGAGAGGGAATTACGCAGGAATCTTTAAGATTTCATCGCTTAGGAACAAATTTAATCATAGGCGTATTTGAAGAGGGAAAATTACCTGAAGAGTTTAGTGATAAAATCAGCGTACCAAATTGGTTTAATGGCAGCTATTATCAAAATAAAACTATCAGATTTAGTGACGGTACAGAGCTTACTTCCGCAGAAATCTCATCAATGTCAGCGATTTACGGCAGCAGTCAGGATGATATTGTAATAGGAACTTCTCAAGATGATAAGCTTATAGGGCTTGAAGATTCAGATATTATTGTTGGTGATTACGGAAATGATACATATATGTTTAACATCGGTGACGGTAAAGATACGATTTATGAAGCTAGCGGAATCGACGAGATTGTTTTTGGAGAAGGAATCAGTGCCGATTCTATTTCAGTTGCTTTAAGAAAAACACCTGTAGCAGAAACAGTTGCTATTAGTCAGTACGGCTATAAAAGTGACATTGCTGTTCTAAAAAGCGGTAACTTAGTAGTTGTAAACGAAAGTAACCTTGCGCAGATGTACTCAAGCGACGGTATAAAAATTGGCGAACAATTTCCTGTTGAAGCTGGCTATAGTATTTTGGCATTGGGTGATGGCGGATTTATTGTGAGTGGAAACAAGAATATCAGTAGCGGAAACTACGATATCATTGCCCAGCGGTATGATGTACAAGCATTAGCAATAGGAATCCCATTTACCGTAAATAGTTATAGATCATCTTATCAATGGGTTCCGGATATGGTTACTCTAAATGACGGCAGTGTGGTAATAGTTTGGGAATCTTCAGGTCAAGACGGAAGTTTATATGGCATTTATGGACAGCGAATAGGTGCGGATGGCAGCAAAATCGGTTCTGAATTTCGGGTTAACACATATACTAGCAGCAGTCAAAGTTATCCATCAATCACTTCATTGAAAGATGGTGGGTTTATGGTAGCTTGGCAATCATACAATCAAGATGGAAGTAAATACGGTATTTTTGCCCAAAAATATGATGTTAACGGTTTAACAATGGGCTCTGAAGTTAAAATTAATGATTATACACAAGATTGGCAGACAGAACCGGCTTTGACAGCGTTGGAAAATGGTGATATTGTAGTTTCATGGTACGGAGAAGGCGCTGATGGGTACGGCATATACTTAAAACATTATGACGCATCAGGCAATGTTTTGCAAGAAGAGTTTAAGGTTGATACAAATATTGAAGATAGGTCGTATAATCAAGATGTTACCGCACTCTCTGG
>NZ_JAVVFL010000069.1:0-9709 GCF_032250635.1 Sulfurimonas sp. | reverse complement strand
TCTATGTCTATAAAAAATAACTATTGGTTTAAGCTATTCTTTATAGGATGGTTTTGATTGTAAGTATAAATTATTATATCATTAAATGGTTTAGAATAGTCACAATTTAGAGCTTTTGAATAGTTCTTCTAAAGTAGCGGATAGGCTCGGTTGTTATATTGGCATCATTGACGCTAACAGTTACATCCATAAGCACTGAACCGTTTTGTTCGGGAGTATTAATAAGAATATAATCAGTTCCGGCGGCCGTATCACATGGTGATTCATTTACTCCAAGAGTTAACGGGTCATCATAGTATATATATGTTGGGGTAACAATTGCATTGTAAATACACGTAGCGCCAGTACATCCAAGTGGAAAATTATATGTATTGCCTGTATATGTGCATGGACTCGCTTGTGCAATATCCAAAAGTGCCAACTCAGTAGCGCTTTTTGCATGTAGTGCTACTTGCTCGTAGAGGTACAAGTCAACCGTTCTTTTTGTCGTCTCGCTTGTAAGAGAAAGAGAGAGAGCCATAATAGTAGAGATTATTACAATAACGGCTATTGCCATTATCATAGCGAATGCTCCTCTTTTTCTGCGAGGATTTGTTTTTAAAATATTGTTTTTTCTTTGCATAACGAATAATCCTCCATCAAATCAGAATTTACACATACTTGAATTTTTACTATTGAACCGGCTGCTCTAAATCTAAAAGTACTTACATCATCCATAATAACGGCACTTTTTGTTTCTGTTCCATCAGCTTTTACTAGGTATGTGTCACCATTCCATGGTTGGTAGTCGTACCATAATTTTAAAGTACCTGTTCCTGTGGTGTCGTCATAATCATCTATGCCAACAGCGTAGGCAGTCCATGCAAGTTGATAGTACTCATAGACGTTAACGCCGCTAAGGTTATTGTCTGCTCCAGTGGCTCCATTTGTTGGGACAAATTGATTTGCAATACCATTGCTTCTTATAGGGTGCATAGCAACATCTTGAGTAGTTATAGCTCCTCCCCATCCATAGCCTGTATAGATATCACTATCAGAACCTACAAAGTAGATTGCCGCATTATTGATAGTTGTTGCACTCGGAGATAAAACTCCAATTATTGTATTTAACTCTCCCGTGTCGGTTCCAGGAGAGACTAAAACAGAAGAAGACGATAAATCAAGATCAATTATCCCGCTCCAGTGCGGTAGAACAGCAGTATTTCCGCGAAAGCCGTCAATGTCAGTTGCTACCCACTCTAATATAGTGGCATTGTCATCAGAGTATCCTGCAAGTCCAAAAAAGTCATCATCTGCTTCTCTTGCTATTACCGAATCTTTTATGCGGTACTGCAGTCTTGAAGCAATGGTCTCAACAGCTGCTGAACTTTGAGACTGAAGTCTGTTATTTACACTTGAAAATATAAAACTTTTGTAGGCTTGAGAGAGAAGCTCTATGCCAAATTTTGCCAAAATTCCCATTATGACTATGACAAAGATAAGCTCTAAAAGAGTAAAGGCGGCTCTACGCATTAAAATCTCCTCTTGTAATAGTCTACTTCGCCGATGTTGGCACTATAGATTCTAAGTCTAGTCAGCAGAGTTGCTCCATCACTTGTATATATTGAAGCTGTAAGTACTTTTATATTGCTATCTGTTGCTTGTGTGACAATAACTTGGCTCTGGTACTCCTGTTTGTATCCTGCAGCTTCTGCAGCACTAGTGTCAAACAAATCACCTATAGCATCATTCTCCGCATTGTCTAGGTTAGGAAAAACTGGTGGTGTATTAGTATCGGGAGTATTAGCAACTACTGTAGTATTGCTGTCTAAGCATCTTCTGTGATAAGGCTGATTTACATGACCGGGTCTTAATCTATCATCATTACATACACCATTAACTTCAATAACTCTAGAAAGACGACTAAGAGCGTTGTCTTGCATAGAGTTTAAATCCCAATAGTAAGATGTTGCACCCATAAGCTCCGCAGAAGCGGCAAAGATGGCTTCTTGGACTATATTGTCTTCTATGCCTTCTGAGGTTATTTGTATCATCATAGGAAGGGACATAACGGCAATAGAGATAACCACGATTGCAAAGATTAGCTCTATCATTGTAAAAGCGGCTCTATGAAGAGCGGATTTTCTTCTTACCACATGATTCTCCTATTGGTTGTCGCTCCTGCAGGAGTTTTTGTAGTAGTACTTGTATTGTGCTCGCCTGTCCACTCTCCTATCCTGTCAAACTCCACTTGGAACTCGTTTCTGGTAGCAGTCCAATCGCTTTCGTTGTAGATAAGCCATGGAGATGCGTTGTTGTGCATAGTCGTTTTATATGGATAACCTTTGCTTTCGTCATAATCAAGATCAGCCGTGGAGTAGTATGTTACATTATTTTGTGCCGTAACATCTACTATATCATCAGATGCATCGGTAGGAGTTGCATCTTTTTGCTGAACAATCCCTACAGTACCGTCTATATCAGGTATGTTCGCTTCATTGACATACCATCTCACATCATCTGTTCTTTGCATATTTGGGCTAAATCCGTTAAGCAGAGTCTTATCACAGCCCGCTCCAAAACAGTAAGATTCAAAGTAGATGTTAGCAGTACCGGTATCTCCTTGGTATCTCTGTCTTGTTGCGTGAGTGCGACCGTAAACAAATGTTGCATTTCCTCCGACATTTACGCCGCTTACATTGTCTGTGTCTGTTGCATTGATCTCATTTACGACGACTGCAAAAGGGTTTACGACCTTGCTTGTATTTCTGTCAAAATTTATTTTGTAGTTAAACTCTGCCGTGCCGTTAGTATCGTTGCTGTCAAACTGTGTGCTTGAAAAAGGCAGATTATATTCAGTCGCTCCAAGCACTAGCGGAATTGAGCCGTTGTCATCAGGTGTATAATGGTACCAGAGCAGTTTAGTTAATGAACCTGCCTCAGGATTACTACCGTTAATATCATCTAGTAAAGTGAGTGTTAGATTGCCGTCTTTTGCGTAACACTCGGCAGTGTAGTTGCTTGTAACCGCATTGGTAAGAGTCTCTGCAGAGACATTTACATCAAAAGATGCTGAGATATTGCGATCAGCATCATTTGGAAACTGCTCAAAGTTTGAGAGGTATGTAAACCCGTTCGAACCGTTTTGTAAACCGCCATCTATTCCAAAGTGGTGAGGAACGACTGTTATTGGTGCCATAAACGGTTCTATCAACCTATCAGCATCGCTTGTATCGTCTGCATCTACAACTGCAAATTCAAAGCCTATTCTCTCGTGCATTGTAAGGTTAAACTCTCCAACATTATTTAAAGCATAGTTGCCGGAAGCATCACCGTTTATAAAATCAACAGGAGGAACGAAGTTTATGTTCATGTCCTGACAGCTTTTTGTTGCATCACTTATGTTGATATCGACTACGAAGGAAGAACCTTCCGTTTCATTATAATCAAGCGAGGCTATTCCCGTGTAATCTTCAGCATAAATCTCAAGCGGAGCTGCTTCCCCTGCTTTAAAAGGATCTGGCAGCATCGTAGTGTTAAAATCATTTGGACGTATTGCAAAATTGTCCTCAGAACATAAATCTCCTTGCATTGCATCGGCTAAACACATTGCACATCCAAAGTCGGTGTTGTACTCTGAAGGTGAAATAGTTCTTATGCGTCCACCGCAATTTCCATTGTATGCATTTGAGTCACATGGGGCAGAAGTTCCGGCTGTTCCATCGCCATAGATACATCTCATAACATTGTCTTGAAATGCTGGAGGAAAAACAGAGAGAATATTCTGTACATTGTTAAAACATGCAGGAACTAGACATAGAGAACTCTCAAGTGAACTAGTATTACAATTTAAGCCATCTGCATTTTCAAGAAGCGCCCCCCAGTCATAAGAGGTAACTTTCGCTCTTCTATCTTTATAAGCTCTGTCTATTGTAAGTGCTCCAATAACAGTATCTTCGTCTCCATGACGAATTATGCCTTGTCCGAGATGTTTTGAATCTGTGCAAGAGGCGCCATCCGCATGCTCCAAAATAACAGTCATATCAACTGTGTCATTTGGCTTGTCTGAGTATTGACCATCATAAATTGTTACGCTACCAGATGGATCAAGATAGGAAGCGTGCAAACAAAACTCTTTATTAACAATCTTTGTTTTTATGACTTTATTAGTATCATAATCAACTGTGTCTGCATCGGTATAAACACACTCCCCATCTGCATTTATAGAATAATTTTCAACCTCATTAATCCCTACACTGCCAACAGTAGGAGGAGGTTCATAAATACCACCCCCGCAGTATTTTGAGCGAAAAGTGAGATCAACACTGTATGGAGTAGCATTGGTTTTTGATGTTCCGAGTAAACCAAGATAATAAGTTGTATTTGCGTCAACCTCTATAGTGGCAGTTTCACTGCGATACCCTGAGTCCAACTGACTTGTCGTGCCTTTGCTGAAAATAGTAGGACAACTGTCTCCAAAGTCATAGTAGAGTATGAGTTTGTCATCACTCATCTCTGTATTTGTAAGGTTTATATCTAGATAACCGTCTTCATTTATAACAATTGCGTAGTATTGCCCATCAACGGAAGTTACGCCATTTGGGCTGGACTCCTCCACAAAAGCTGTGTCATCATCGCTACAGTTATCGTCTGTTTCCAAAAGGGTTATAGCGTTAGCACAATAACTATTTATAAAAATTGTAACATTAGCCTCATTTGAATCTATACCATATTCATTTGTAACGCTATATGTAAAATAATCAACATCAGTAACTTCTGAGCCTGTATACGTATATGTAAAATTCCCGTCAGCTAAAATAGGGTTTGGTGATAAATTGCCGACGCTTGGCGTAGTATTTGAAAGAACAGTAATGTTGTTTTCCGTGTAGTAAGTACCATATGGGTAGTCTGAAATAAGGCTGGCAACTAATGTGTCTGTAGGAGCAACCGAGTAATATCTGTCGTACGCAATAGGTATAGGATAGCCTATGCTAACGGTTGCAACATCAGAGATTGTACCTTCGTTGTCCTCAACTGTATATGTAAAACTGTCTGTTCCGTCAAAAGGGGATGGAGGAGTATATGTTATAGTGCCGTTTACATAATCAATGGTGATGTTTCCATCTGCCGGATCAGTAGCTACTATTGATGCTTTATTTAATGTTCCATCAAGGTCATAATCGTTTAATAGCACATAGATTGTTGTGGGGTTTACCCCATCTGTTTCTGCAGCGTCATTAACAGCTACGGGAGCTTGGTTGCCTGTAGCAAGAGTTAATGTTAATGTATATGTTTGGCTTGATGTTTCACCTGGTGCGCTAGAGCTCAGGTAGACCGTTTGACCCGCATTATAAAAGACAGGACCGAATGATGTCAATGTATGCGTGAGTTTGTCAGGCATGCTTGTTGTGCTGACATCAAATTTTACAGTTGAATTTCCAGATACTTCAGCAGAAAAGTAACCACTTTCTATTATTGAAATTGTAAAACGATCGATATCATTTGCTTTAACGGTGTCTGTATGCGTATATCCACCACTTGTTAAACTAACAGCATAATTATCGTATGTATCACCAAACAGAGAAAACGTAAAAAACAAAACAATTAAAAAAGAGCGAAATAGATTCATTGGGTCCTCCGAGTAAAAGCATAAGCCTAACTTGCTAATCTTACATTATACTACCAGTTGTACTTAATAAGTGCTTAATAATTTAATAAGGTTAAGAGATTGCAGAGCAGCTAGGCGATTGCTGCTCTCTTGAAATGGAATTATTTTTTTAAAAAGTCAGAGATCTTCTCGGCCACGCCGTACTCGTTCGAGTTGCTAATGATGACCTGTGCGGCTTTTTTGTTGTCGGTGTTAAAAATCATGGGACCTACAAAGTTTACCACGGAGTTTTCTATGGGTGTTTGAATCAGGACAGTGTTTAAAATGATTAAGTTTGAATTTTTGTCTATTTTAAGCAGCTCTTGAATGGTGTCTGGAACTTCAAAATCATACTCTCTTAGAACAAAAGGGTCTATGAGGGTAAAGGAGATATTCTTATCATCTACAGAGCTCATCTTCATAAAGATATCATCAATTTTTTCCAAAGTTACCTGTTTTAAATCTTCAAAGCCTAAAATAGGGACGCAAATATCAAATTTCATAAAAACCCTTCTTGTATATTTCGTTAATTGTAGCAGTTTAAGCATAAAATATACCTAGTTTAATGAGTGTTATATATGTTTTGGATAAAATAGCAACCTATTTATAAACAGGAAAAAATTTAATGAAATTTAAAACTTACGCAATACTCGCACTACTGCCTCTAACGCTTCTTTTTACGAGTTGCTCAAAAGAGATTGAGGAGTATAACAAGCCTGCCATGTATTGGTACTCAAAGATTACGCAAAGCGTCTCAAACGGAGATTTGGAAAGAGCAGACGGTTACTACAGCTCACTGCAGGGCGAGCACATCGGTTCTCCGCTTCTTCCCGAAGCTACCATGATACTTGCGATTGCCCATATGTACCATGAAGAGTATCTCTTAAGCGAGTACTTTTTGGATGAGTATATAAAAAGATATGCGACACCAAACGAAAAAGAGGAAGCGGAGTTTTTAAAGATAAAAGCAAAATACAAAGCACTTCCGCATCCAAGACGTGATCAGGCACTTATAGATGAGGCAATAGCAGAGGGGGAGAAGTTTAAACTAAACTATCCGGACTCAATGTACATGGAGGTGGTAAACACAATGCTTGTTCGTCTCTACCTTGCTCAATATGTTTTAAATGAAGAGATATCAGACCTCTACGAGAGACTGGACAAACCAAAAAGTTCCGAGTACTACCGAAGCATTAATCCGCAGCCGTGGATTGCCTCTTCAGAGGTTGACAGGGCGGTCGCTCCATGGTACAGAGCTTGGTTTGAGGGTGATGGCACATCAAGCTGGTATGAGTTTATGATACCTGATACAAAAAGCGTTGTTTCGAGAAACTCAATAGCAGAAGAAGATGTTCAAGGAGAAGATAATGAAACTAAGTGATTATAGTGAATTTCCGGCTGATATCCCTATCATAGCAGAGGACGAGCTTTTTTTATATCCGTTTATGATTTCGCCGCTTTTTTTGAGCGATGAGAGCAATATAAAAGCCGCTACAAAGGCCATAGAAGAGAGCTCTTTGGTCATAGTCTGCTCTACAAAACCATCTCATGAGGGAGAGAGAGATTTTGAAGCTCTGTACAGTGCAGGTGTTGTAGGCTCCATAATGAGAAAAGTCGCACTTCCAGATGGAAGAGTAAAGGTTCTTTTTCAAGGTCTTGCCCGTGCCAAGGTTGCATATAAAGTTTCAGACGACCCGCTTATTGCACATGTTGAGGTTATTAACGCGACAAACGTAAACTCTCTAAAGATAGATGCCATCTTGGAAGTTGTACGCGAAAAGGTAAGAACGCTTGCAAGTGTGAGCAACTATTTTCCTCCAGATCTGCTTAGAACCATTGAGGAGAACCACGACCACAACCGCATCATTGATCTGATTTGCAGCACGGTTAAACTTAAAAAAGAGCAGGCTTATAATCTTTTTGTGGAGTCAAATACTGAAAAGAGATTTTTGGATCTCATAGAGTACCTCATTGATGAGATAGAAGCTAACAAACTCCAAAGAGAGATCCGATCTAAAGTGCACAGCCATATAGAGAAGGTAAATAAAGAGTACTTCTTAAAAGAGCAGCTAAAGCAGATACAAAAAGAGCTTGGAACGGATACTTCAAGGGATGAAGAGATAGAGGAGTATCGCAAGAAGCTTGAGTCTAAAAAAGAGAAGATGGACGAAGAGGCATATAAGGAGATACATAAGCAGATAGAGCGATTTTCACGTATGCACCCCGACTCTTCAGACGCTTCTATGACGCAAACTTATCTTGAATGGGCGTTGGATGTTCCTTTTGGAGATGAGAGTAAAAAGAAGCTCAAAATCAGCGAAGTACAAAATCAGCTCGATAAAGATCACTTCTCTTTAGAGAAACCTAAGCAGAGAATAACAGAGTTTTTTGCGGTAAAAGAGCTTATGGAGCTAAGAGGCATAAAGAGCAACTCCGGCGCAATCATCTGTTTCTGGGGACCTCCTGGCGTTGGTAAGACGTCACTTGCAAACTCTATAGCAGAGGCACTTAAACGCCCGCTTATAAGAATCGCACTTGGTGGACTTGAAGACGTAAACGAACTTAGAGGGCATAGAAGAACCTATGTCGGCGCAATGCCTGGACGTATTGTTCAAGGCATCATAGATGCTAAAAAAATGAACCCTGTGATAGTTCTTGATGAGATTGACAAGGTTGCAAAAACGGGAAGAGGCGATCCGACGGCTGCTTTACTAGAGATACTTGACCCTGAGCAAAATAAAGAGTTTAGAGATTACTACCTAAACTTCAATATTGACCTCTCAAAAGTTATCTTTATAGCTACGGCAAACGATGTTGGCAGGATTCCTGCGCCGCTTCGAGATAGAATGGAGTTTATCGGGATAAGCTCTTACACGCCGCAAGAGAAGTATGAGATTGCATCAAGATATCTTATTCCCCAAGAGCTTAAAAAGCATGGACTAAGAAAATCAGAACTCAGCATCTCAAAGCCCGCACTCAAAGAGCTTATCCACAGCTATACGCGTGAAGCTGGCGTTCGTAGTCTTCGTCACCGTCTTGCAAATATGTCAAGAAAGGTTGCTCGTGAAATACTTGAGCATCCTGAAATAAGCAAAGTCTCTTTGACTCTGAAAAATCTTAAAGAGTATTTTGATAAAACTGTTTTTGAGATTGAAAAAACGACAAAGGTTCCTGTTGTAGGAGTTGTTAACGGTCTTGCATGGACGGCCGTGGGCGGAGATGTCTTAAAGCTAGAGAGCATACGCGTAAAAGGCAAAGGCTCTATGCAGTTGACCGGAAGCCTCGGTGATGTCATGAAAGAGTCGGCACTTATCGCATACAGCGTGGTAAAAACATTAATAGATACGAAAAAATTAAAAATCGATGCGCAAAATATTCCGTTGACATTTAAAGAGAAAGAGGAGAATACAGAGGTAGATTCTAGCGAGGTATATAAACGTTATGATCTACACATTCACGTTCCAGACGGTGCTACTCCAAAAGATGGACCAAGCGCGGGAATAGCGATGGTAAGTGTTATCTCTTCGATTTTAAGTTCTCGAAAAATACGATCAGAAATTGCTATGACGGGTGAAGTTTCTCTTAGCGGAGATGTGCTTCCAATAGGTGGACTTAGAGAAAAACTTATTGCAGCACATAAAGCCGATATGAGCAAAGTTCTTATCCCGGTAAAAAATTATGAGAGAGATTTGGAGGATATACCTAAAGAGGTCAGAGACTCTCTTGAGATAATCGGCGTAAGCAGAGTAGAAGAGGTTTTAAAACACGTCTTAGTGTAAAACCTCCTCTTTATTTTACTCTCTAGAGAACTATCGAGTTTATTTTCTCAGTAAGATCATGATTTCTAATCGGCTTCATTAAGAAGCCGTTTGCTCCAAGCTCTAGAGCTTCAGTTTTTTTTGTCTCATCGGTGGTGAGTACAATAATTGGAACCTGTTCTATATTTTCATCTGAGCGCACGACTTTTAGCATCTCCAAGCCGTTCATAACAGGCATGATGATGTCTAAAAGTATAAGATTTATATCACCTCTTTCTTTTATTTTCCCAATCGCATCAGCTCCATTTTTTGCCTCTAAAACCTC
>NZ_JAVVFL010000269.1:0-1705 GCF_032250635.1 Sulfurimonas sp. | reverse complement strand
TCTTTTAAACGACAGAGAAGCGTTCGGGGTGACTATGAACCATCTTTACCAAAAGTACAAAGCGTACAACCTTGACTATATAGCGGGCATTGATGCCAGAGGTTTTATCTTTGCTGCCTCACTTGCTCAGATGCTAGGCATCGGATTTGTTCCTATCCGTAAAAAAGGCAAACTTCCATATACGACAATAAGCGAAAAGTACTCTCTAGAGTACGGTGTTGACGAAGTGGAGGTTCACATAGATGCTTTTAGCAAAATTCCAAATGCAAGAGTGCTTCTTATGGATGACCTCATAGCTACGGGAGGAACGGCAAACGCGGCTGCAAAGCTTATCAATCAAGCCGGTGCAACTTGTGTTGAAGCTTGTTTTATTATAGCGCTTGACTTTTTAGAGGGGCAAAAAGAGCTGAAAAATAGCATAGAAGTCTACTCTTTAGTCGAGGTAAAATAATGTATATACCATCTCCATCAAAGTTTGATCCTGATGAAAACGGTCATTTTGGAACTTTTAGCAAAGATAGTGTAGCTTTTGGCGGCAGATATGTCCCTGAAACGCTTATGCCGGCACTTATAAAACTAGAAGAGGAGTACAAAAGTATCCGTTTCAACAAAGAGTTTTGGAGCGAAGTTGACTACTACCTAAAAGATTATGTAGGACGCCCTTCCCCGCTCTACTTTGCAAAAAACCTATCTGATGAGCTTGGTGCAAAGATTTATCTAAAAAGAGAGGACCTGAACCATACCGGAGCGCATAAGGTAAACAATGTTATCGCTCAAGGGTTGATGGCAAAGAGACTTGGTTACAAAAAGATAATCGCTGAAACAGGTGCAGGTCAGCACGGCGTTGCAACTGCGACTATCTGTGCTCTTCTTGGCTTAGAGTGTGAAATATTTATGGGTGCAAAAGATGTTGCGCGTCAAGAGCTAAATGTCTTTCGTATGAAACTTTTAGGTGCAAAAGTAAACTCTGTTCAAAGCGGAAGTAAAACCCTAAAAGATGCCATGAATGACGCAATCCGCCACTGGGTAACAAACACAAGAGACACTTTTTACATCATTGGAACCGTTGCCGGACCGCATCCGTACCCTATGATGGTAAGAGACTTTCAGGCTATTATCGGCTATGAAGCAAGAGCGCAGATTCTGCAAAAAGAGGGTCGCCTGCCAGATCATGTTATAGCGTGCATAGGCGGCGGCAGCAATGCAATAGGTACATTTCAGCACTTTTTAGAAGATGAAGGCGTTGAGTGCATCGGCATTGAAGCTGGCGGACACGGCATCGGGAGCGGACAACATGGCTGCTCTCTAAATCAAGGTCGCCCCGGTGTTTTACACGGTCAGATGAGCTACTTGCTTCAGGATGATGACGGACAGGTTCTTGAAGCACTCCATTTCTGCAGGGCTTGACTATCCGGGCATAGGACCTGAGCACTCGTTTCATCATGACAACAAAACCGTCAGTTACGATTATGCGACAGATGAAGAAGCATTAAATGCGTTTGTATGGCTCTCTCAAAAAGAGGGAATTATTCCCGCATTTGAGAGTGCGCATGCTATTGCGTATCTTAAAAAGATGCCAAATATTAAAGATAAACTCATTATCGTAAATCTCTCAGGTCGCGGGGATAAAGATATGATGCAGGCAAAAGAGCTGCTAAATTTTAGCTGATGTTACACGCTAAAACGAACGCGTCCGTTTTAGTGG
>NZ_JAVVFL010000068.1:0-9760 GCF_032250635.1 Sulfurimonas sp. | reverse complement strand
ACTAAAGCCTTTTACTCCGATTTCGCTCATTTTCTTAAGCTTGTTCTCGTCAATTCTAGTCATAGCGTCAAAAAGAACCTCGCCTGTTTCAGGATCAACAATAGACTTTGCCAAGTAGCGGTCAAGAAGTACTTCAAGAGGGTATTCAACCTCTTTTAGACCATCTTCAATAAATTTTTGTGACTTCTTAGCCGAGAGTCTTTTTCCTGAAGCCAAAAGAACAGTGCCGTCTTTGTCAATAAGGTCATAAGTTAGTCTTGCAGAGTAGTCATTTGGATTAAACGACATAAGAAATTTATTATCTACAATGCTTATATTTTGAATTGGATAAAATAGTTTTAAAATATCTTGCTTTGAGTATCCAAGTGCGCGGAACATAATAGTTACAGGAACTTTACGGCGCTTATTAATTCTCATATAAAGAATATCTTTTGGATCATACTCAAAATAGAGCCATGAACCGCGGTCTGGAATAATCTGACCCGTATAGATAAGTTTGTTGCCCGCAGTTGTTGACTCTTCTTCTTTAAAAATAACACCCGGTGAGCGATGAAGCTGATTAACAACGACTCTCTCAACACCATTGATAATAAAAGATGTTCTCTCAGTCATTAAAGGAATATCACGAACAAAGATACTCTGCTCTTTAATATCTTTAACGCCCAATTTCTCTTTAGTGTTTTCATCTCTATCCCAAAGAATAAGACGCGTTTTCATTCTTAAGCTTACAGCATAAGTAAGACCACGCTCCATACACTCTCTGACCGTATACTTTGGCTTACCTATTTCACTGCCAATATACTCAAGCGTCAATCTATTTTGAGAGTCATGTATAGGAAAAACTGACTGAAATACTGTCTCTACACCGCTTTGCGACCTCTCTTTTTCATCAAGCATTAAGAACTTGCCGTATGAACTTTGTTGTATTTGCAGCAGGTTTGGTACTTCTATCTGTTGAGGAGTTTTAGAGAAGTCTACACGAAGACGGTTTCCGGAATATAAAGTGTTTAACATTGGCTACCTCGATGAGTTGTTTTTAAGACTTAATCTTTATTGATTAAGGTGTCATATCTAGGCGTCCCTAGACAATTTTTTTGAGCTCGAAATCAGAGCTTGTTTTATAGTGCTTATTAACGACGTAAGGGCACTTTTACGAAGAGATTAAAATCCATTCGTAAAAGCGCCCAAAATTGAGGAGCAACAAAAAATTATTTGTGCTGCTCCTCCACAGTAGTAATTATTTAACTTCTACTTTTGCGCCAGCTTCTTCAAGTTGCTTTCTAGCATCTTCAGCTGTCTCTTTGTCTACGCCTTCTTTAATTGTTGAAGGTATATTTTCAGTTGCTTCTTTAGCTTCTTTTAGTCCAAGACCTGTAAGAGCACGAACAACTTTAATTACGTTAATTTTCTTATCACCTGCATCAGTAATAATAACATTGAATTCTGTTTGCTCTTCAGCAGCAGCTCCACCAGCTACAGCACCACCAGCCATTGCAACAGGCTGTGCAGATACGCCGAATTTCTCTTCAAACTCTTTTACCATTTCAGAAAGTTCTAGTACAGAAAGTCCTGAAATAAACTCTAATACATCTTCTTTAGTTATAGCCATAATTTTTCTCCATTATGAAATTTTATTTTTGATGATTTAATCATCTCTTTGTTAAAAGCTATTAAGCTTCCTCTTTTTTTTGTCTTAACGCGTCAAGTCCGATTGTAAAGCATGTAATCGGTGCCATCCAAGTAGCAGCAAGCATAGCAAGAAGCTCTTCACGACCAGGAAGTTTAGCAAATGCTTCAACTTTAGCAGCGTCAGCAGGTGCACGATCAACATAAGCAGACTTAATCACAAACTTATCGTTATCTTTAGCAAAGTCAGCAGCTATTTTAGAAGTAGCGACTGAGTCAGAACCCCATACTAAAATATTAGTGTCTTTTAATTCAACACCAGTTAGTTCTGCATTGCTTAATGCGATCATTGCTAAAGTATTTTTAACAACTTGAACTTTTGCATCTTTTGCACGAGCAGCTTTTCTCAAAGTCTCAAGACTAGAAACACCAAGTCCTTTATAATCACAAAAAATTACACTTTGAGCCTCTTTGAACTCATTTGAAAGTACTTCAATAATTTCAGCTTTTTGTGTTTTTGTCATAGAATATCTCCTTTCCAGACAATACTTCAACAGGAATACCAACTATTAATCGGCAGATTAAGCTTTCGCTCCTATATCTTCAGTCCATAAAATGCAGTTACCAAAGTAGTAACTTGATAGTGCTTTACGAATAAAGCACTAAAAATCACTCTCTTATTTAATGTCAGCCAATTGCATAACATCAAGTTTAATAGCAGGACTCATTGTTAAACTAAGTGCGCCATTTTTGATATAGCGACCTTTTGCAGTTGAAGGCTTGTGCTTATTGATAGCTCTTACAAAAGATGATAGGTTTTCTGCAATTTTATCAGCATCAAAACTTGCTTTGCCGATACCTGCATGTATATTTCCTTTTTTATCAACACGGAAATTTACCTGACCACCCTTAACATTTTTAACAGCAGTTGCAACATCTGGAGTTACAGTACCTGTTTTAGGGTTAGGCATCATACCTTTTGGCCCTAGAATACGACCAATTTGACCAACTAGTCCCATACAATCAGGTGCAGCAACAACTACATCAAAATTAAAGATTCCATCTTTGATTTGTTGTACTAAATCATCAGTACCAACTATATCAGCGCCTGCTGCTTTTGCTTCATCAGCTTTAACGCCCTTAGCAAAAACTGCAACACGAACAGTTTTACCGGTTCCGTGAGGAAGAACGATAGCACCACGAATCATCTGGTCTGCATGTCTTGGATCTACATTTAGGTTTAATGCAATTTCAACAGTCTCATCAAACTTTGCACTTACTAGGTTTTTAACTACAACTGAAGCTTCATCAACACTGTGTGTCTTTGTAACATCAATTTTTTCTATTAATTGTTTATATCTTTTACTCATTATGAAATTCTCCTATGAAATTCTGCCACAAAATTTTGTATCACTGTGGTCGATGATATTTATTTCTAGTCTACTACTTCTATACCGATTGAACGAGCAGAACCGGCGATAATATTAGCCGCCATCTCTTTATCATCAGTGTTTAAGTCTTCGATCTTTCTATTTACAACTTCCATAAGCTGCGCACGAGTAATCTTTGCAACTTTGTTTTTAAGTGCATTGTCCGAACCTTTTTTAAGTCCCGCAGCATTCATCAAAAGTGCTGATGCAGGTGGTTGCTTTGTGATAAAAGTAAAACTTTTGTCAGTATAAACAGTGATAATAACAGGAACTTTAAATCCCATCTTATCTTTTGTTTTTTCGTTAAATGATTTAGTAAACTCCATGATGTTAACACCACGTTGTCCTAAAGCTGGTCCAACCGGTGGTGCAGGTGTTGCTTTACCGGCTTCAATTTGAAGCTTAATGTAGCCTAATATTTTCTTTGCCATCTATTTTCCTTTTTATTATTTTAATTAACGCAATCTGAACAAAGTCCAGCTTGCTACGCTAACGCTAAGTTTTCTTCAGCAGAACGCTCGCGCGACTAGTCGCTTTAAACTACGCTAACATTAAACTTTTATAAAAAAATCTAATGTTAGCGTAGTTTATTACCAATTAAATTATTTTTTCAACTTGGGTATAAGCGATATCAACCGGAGTTGCTCTACCAAAAATTGAAACGTTAAGTTTTAGAGTTCCATGCTCTAAATCATACTCATCTACAGTTGCCGTAAAGTTTGCAAATGGACCATCCGTAATACGAACAGTTTCACCACTTTCAAAATATACCTTTGGCTTAGGTGCCGCTCTATTTTGAACACGGTCAAGAATAACACTAATATCATGCTCGCTTAAAGGTGTCGGCGTATTTGCCTCGCCGATAAATCCAGACACCTTTGGAATAGTCTGGATAAGATGTTGTATCTCTGTGTTAAGATCTATTCTTGCGAAAACATAACCCGAGTAAAGAGATCTCTCAGATATTTTTTTCTTGCCGTCTTTTACCTCTATAACATCTTCAGTAGGAACAATAACGTCTGTTATTCTATCCTGGAGTCCCATCTCTTCAATCATATTTAAGATTGCTAAGCGAACTGTTCTCTCATTTCCATATGTCTGTATAGAGTACCACTGATGATTACTTTTTTTTTCCTCCACTGCTACTCCTTATCCTAAGATTGCTGACATAACTGATGACATTATCAAGTCAATCAATGCTAAAAAAGCAGCTATAACAGCAACAACTATTACAACTGAAATATAAGCCTGCTTTACTTGACCTTTTGTAGGAAAAATAACTTTGCTTAGCTCTATTTTCGCATTTCTGATATGTGTACCTAAATTCATTTAACTTTCCTAATACTCATTAATTACAGATAAAGCTCTGTAGCTTTACAAATAATTAATGTGGCAGGCGTAGAGAGATTCGAACTCCCAACACCCGGATTTGGAATCCGGTGCTCTAACCGTTGGAGCTACACGCCTATTTTAAACAAAAAAAGCCAAGTCAAAAAGACTTGAGCTTAAGTTGCAACTATATTAGAGTTTCATCTCTTTGTGAACAGTATGCTCACGACAAAACTTACAATATTTTTTTACTGAAAATTTTTCAGTATGAGTTTTTTTGTTTTTAGTTGTGTGATAGTTACGACGAGTACACTTCTCACATCCTAAATGTATTGCTTCTCTCATGTTATTAACCTTATTAAAGGATTAATGCAAATTCGCTAAAGCGAATTATGCAATAATCTCAGCTACAACACCAGCACCAACAGTACGTCCACCCTCACGGATAGCGAACTTAGTACCTTTTTCCATAGCGATTGGGTGAATTAATTCAACTGTAATACTTACGTTGTCGCCTGGCATAACCATCTCAGTACCCTCAGGTAGAGTAATTGCACCTGTAACGTCTGTAGTACGAACATAGAATTGTGGACGGTAATTTGTGAAGAATGGAGTATGACGACCACCCTCTTCCTTACTTAGTACATAAATCTCAGCTGTAAATTTTGTATGTGGATTAATTGTGCCTGGCTTACAAAGAACTTGACCACGCTCAACATCATCTTTACCGATACCACGAACAAGAACACCACAGTTATCTCCTGCTAAACCTTGATCCATCTCTTTACGAAACATTTCAATACCAGTAACAGTAGTTTTTTGAGTATCACGGATACCTACGATTTCAATTGTATCACCGATTTTAACTGTACCACGCTCAATACGACCAGTAACAACAGTTCCACGTCCAGAGATTGAGAAAACATCCTCAACTGGCATTAAGAACTCTTTGTCAACTTCACGAAGTGGCTCAGGAATGAATTCATCTACAGTTTTCATTAGTTGTTGTACTTTAGCAGACCATGGTCCAAGAGTACCACTTTTAGCTTCAGCAAGAGCTAAAGTTGCAGAACCAGCAGTGATTGGAGTATCATCGCCTGGGAAATCATACATATCTAATAGTTCACGAATTTCCATCTCAACTAATTCAAGAAGTTCTTCATCATCAACCATATCTTCTTTGTTCATGAAAACAACCATGGCAGGAACACCAATTTGCTTAGAAAGAAGAATGTGCTCACGAGTTTGTGGCATCGGACCATCAGCTGCAGAAACAACTAGAATAGCACCATCCATTTGTGCAGCACCCGTAATCATGTTTTTAACATAATCGGCGTGACCTGGACAGTCAACGTGTGCATAGTGACGATTATTTGTTTCATACTCTACGTGTGAAGTTGCGATTGTAATACCACGCTCACGCTCTTCAGGAGCATTATCGATTGCATCATAATCCATCATTTTTGCACCGTTAGTTACTGCTAATACTGCAGTAATTGCAGCTGTCAATGTTGTCTTACCATGGTCTACGTGACCAATAGTTCCAATGTTTACGTGCGGTTTATTACGCGAAAACTTTTCTTTTGCCATAGTGTCCTCCGACTTAATTTGTGAATAGAAATGGAATTATACCCAAAAATTATTCAATTATTGCTTAAATTTTATCTATACTCTATCTTATGGAGCTCACGAGCGGATTTGAACCGCCGACCTCTTCCTTACCAAGGAAGTGCTCTACCCCTGAGCCACGAGAGCATAGTAGATATAAAACAAGCAATAATTGCATAATTTTTTTTAAATATTTTAAATATTAGTAAATTTTTGTGTAGATAGCTATGTAAATTATAGAACAATACTATAAATATACAAATCATAATATGAAGTAGGTTGAATTTGTACTTCAGCTTCCAGAATGTTTCAATGGAGCGGGTGAAGGGACTCGAACCCTCGACCCTCAGCTTGGAAGGCTGACGCTCTAGCCAACTGAGCTACGCCCGCATGTGCCATTGAAATGGTGGTGAGAAGAGGAGTCGAACCTCTGAACCCGTAGGGAGCGGATTTACAGTCCGCCGTCGTTGGCCACTTGACTATCTCACCATAACAATATATGTTTTGTCCGGTCTAACACTGTTTCTAATATTCTCAAATTCAATGGTGCCGACACGAGGATTCGAACCCCGGGCCTGCTGATTACAAATCAGCTGCTCTAGCCAACTGAGCTATGTCGGCATCGAATTTGAGCCAGAATTATAGTGCAATATATTTTCAATGTCAAGAGTTTTTTATTAATTATTTGTCGAATCCAACTCTTTAAGTAAAATTGGTTATTATCTGCTCACATATTTCTTATTTTATATATATTGTAAAGGTTGTTTTTAGATGTTAAAGATTTTATTTTCACCCGCTGAGGGCAAAAAAATCGGAGGAGATGAGGATAAAAAAGAGCTATTTGGTTCTAATAGTGCAAGAGAAGGTATACTAAATGAGTACAACACTATTGTCAATAGCGGCAATAATGATGCCATAAAAGAGCTATTTGGCTTTAAAAAATTTAGCGACTGCGAAGCATATATATGTGATATTTTCAACTCGCCTCTTATGTGTGCGATTGAGCGCTATAACGGTGTGGCTTATGAGTATCTAGATTTTGACTCACTTCAAACAGAAGCAAAAGAGTATCTTAAATCAAATACAATCATATTCTCAAACCTTTACGGAGCGATTTTAGGCGGAGATACTATAGCTAACTACAAAGTAAAGCAGGGGAACAATGTAGGCAGTTTTATACCCGATAAGTTCTACAAAGATAGATTTTCCTATCAACTTGAACTCTACCTCGCAAACTGTGAGATTTTGGACTTGCGCGCTGGATATTATGATAAATTTTATGAAGTTAAAAAGCCCTATACCACGCTGAAGTTTTTAAAAGAGGGCAAAACCGTAAGCCACTGGGCAAAGGCCTACAGAGGATTGGTGCTTAGAGCAGTTGCGCAAAATGAGATAAACTCGATAAGCGAGTTTATGTCTTTAGAGATAGATGGTCTAAGCGTTGCAGAGATTAAGGTAATAAAAAACAGAACCGAGATTGTTTACAATATTACAAATTTATAACTCTATTTTTCTCAACCTTAAAGAGTTTGCTATAACAGAGACCGAGCTAAAGCTCATCGCTGCTGCGGCTATCATCGGAGAGAGCAGCAAACCAAAAAATGGATAGAGAACTCCTGCCGCAATAGGAATTCCTGCTGAGTTGTAAAAAAAGGCAAAAAAGAGATTTTGTCTGATATTTCGCATTGTCGCTCTGCTTAATACTCTGGCTCTGACTATGCCTCTTAAATCGCCTTTTACCAAGGTAACACCGGCACTCTCCATCGCAACATCAGTTCCAGTTCCCATAGCAATGCCGACATGTGCAAGAGCAAGTGCAGGTGCATCGTTTATACCGTCACCCGCCATTGCAACGATATGTCCTTGTGCTTGGAGCTTTTTAATAATCTCTGCTTTTTGCTCAGGCAACACTTCAGCATGTACTTCATCTATGCCAAGTTTTTTTGCGACAATTTCTGCCGTGGTTCGGCTATCGCCTGTTAGCATGACTACTTTTATGCCTTGTTGATGTAAATTTTGAATGGCTTCTGCCGTGTTCTCTTTGATAGGGTCGGTAATGGCAATGAGACCGACTGCTTTTGAGCCAACGGCAACCAACATAACAATTTTGCCATCAGAGCGTTCTATATCTGCTTTTTTTGACAATTCAACTGCGTTTATATTTAAACTCTCAAACAGTTTTAAATTACCGACTGCAACTGTCTGCCCATCAACTTCACCTGTTATTCCCATGCCGCTTATAGATTTGAAATTATCAGATTTAACCAACTCTATTTTTCTATCTTTCGCACCATTTACAATAGCTTCTGAGAGCGGATGCTCACTCGCTCTCTCCAAACTAGCAACCAAACGTAAGAGTTCATTTTCACTAATTCCGTCTTCTACATGTATGTTTACCAGTTTAGGTTTTCCTTCTGTCAATGTTCCTGTTTTATCGACTACCAGAGTATCAACTTTTTCCATTATTTCTAAGACTTCGGCATTTTTGATTAATACCCCGCTTGTAGCACCTCGTCCTGTTGCTACCATTATAGAGATTGGCGTAGCAAGACCGAGTGCGCACGGACATGCGATAATAAGTACAGAAACAGCACTGACGATAGCATAAGCCAAACGAGGTTCACTTCCCCATATCCACCAAACAAAAAATGTTATTACGCTGATACCGATAACAGCCGGAACAAAATAAGAAGAGACAACATCAGCAAGTTTTTGTATAGGTGCACGAGAACGCTGTGCATGTGAGACCATATCTATGATTTGTGAAAGCAGAGTATCCGCACCAATCTTTTGGGTTCTCATAAGAAGAGTACCGCTTGAGTTAATAGTAGCGCCTATAAGTTTCTCGCCTGCAAACTTTTTGACCGCAATCGGCTCACCTGTAACCATTGACTCATCTACACTGCTTTGCCCCTCTGTGACCACTCCATCAACCGGAACTTTCTCTCCTGGACGAACACGCAAAATATCTCCGACTTGAACCTTCTCCAGCGCTATATCTTCTTCACTTCCGTCATCTCTAACTATCCGTGCGCTGTTTGGAGCAAGCTCTAGCAAAAGTCTGATTGCTGCGTTGGTTTGAGAGCGAGCGCGCAACTCAAGCACCTGCCCTAAAAGCACAAGCGTTGTGATTACCGCTGCCGCTTCAAAATATACATGTACCAAACCATCACTCATCTGCATCATAGGCGGAAACATATGCGGCATAAACAAAGCGACTACACTGTAGGCCCAAGCAACGAATACACCTATAGCAATCAGCGTAAACATGTTTAAATTCATAGTTTGCAGAGATTTGTAACCTCGGACAAAGAACGGCCAGCCACCCCAAAAAACAACAGGTGTGGCTAGTAAAAACTCTATCCACTGAACCATTTTCATGCTTAAGACACTCGGTAATAATGAAGGCAATAAGTCTGAAATCATTGCTAAAACAAACACAGGAATAGAAAGAGCCGTACTAACCCAAAAACGACGACTCATAGATATGAGTTCTTCATTCTTTTCTTCTACTGCTTTTGCGACAACAGGTTCAAGTGCCATACCGCATTTTGGGCAGGAACCTGGATGATCTTGAACTATTTCCGGATGCATAGGGCATGTGTACTGAGTGGTTTGAAGCTCTTTTTCGTAAGTTTTTTGAATATCTATAGAACAGGTTTCTTCATCGTCACAGATAGATGTACTCTCTTCTTTTAAATATTTTTGCGGATTCTTTTTAAACTTCAAAAGACACTGCTCGCTACAAAAATAGTAATCATCTCCAG
>NZ_JAVVFL010000268.1:0-1712 GCF_032250635.1 Sulfurimonas sp. | reverse complement strand
CTCTATAATAATACCAGTCTCCTCTGAAATAGGTATAAATTCATCAGGAGATATAAAACCAAGCTGTTCACTGCTCCAACGGGCAAGAACTTCGCACCCTATAACCTTGCCTTTAAAATTTAACTGAGGCTGGTATACAAGTGTTATCTCTCTATTTTCAATGGCAAAGTGCAAAAGCCTCTCAACTGAAAGCTTTCTCTCTATTCTGATAGAGAGCTCATTGTTAAACATAATAACACTGTCTCTGCCTTTTGCCTTTGCTTCATACATGGCAATATCAGCCTCTTTAATCAGCGTAGCAGCGCTAAGCGTAGGCTTGTCAATAATGCTTACTCCAAGACTAGCACTAATGTAGAGATGATGATCATCTATTATATATGTCTGTTTTACACTATTTAGCAACTTCTTTGCAAAAACTTCTGCATCTGCAACGCACTCGTCTTTTGTTTTAAATTCAGCACTGAGTATGCAAAACTCATCACCACCCAGTCTGGAAATATTTCCGTTATGCTCTTTTGTAAGATCTTGCATCCTCTCTGAGACCTCTATAAGCAGTTTGTCCCCTATATCATGCCCCAATGCATCGTTAATAGTTTTGAAGTGATCTAAATCAATAAGTATAAGATACATATATTTATTGCTACTTTTTTGAATTTTTATAGCGTCTTCAAGCAAATCTATAAAGTGGCGTCTATTCCCGAGTTTCGTCAGGTAATCTCTGTATGCCTGCGCATGATTTTTTATTAGGTAGTTATATGTATTTCTTGAACCGTATAAGAGAACCCATGCAAGAACAAGCGTAAGCACGGCTATTACATAAGAGTAAAACTCTCCTATAAAAATAAGGTAAATTGTAATTGGAAACATTGATGAGATAAGGATTAAAACTGCCAACCTTTTTTCTGAAACAAGAATGGTGGTGGCAACTACAGAGACGCCGAGCTGGGTAAAGATTGCCAGATAGTGAAGTTGTAAATTATCTCGGGCGATATAGACCAGAAACATTATCGTCCATGTTGAGAAATAGAAAAAGATAAAATATCTTACCTTGCCTAACCACTCCTCTTTTTGTTTAATCGTATACTCGTTATCAGCGTATGCCCTATAGAGAACGTACCCTCTGTATGAAACACCGAGGACTAAGAGGTACCACAATATTTCTATAAAATATGATTCATATACTATGCCAAATATTACATAGGAGAAAGCCGTTGTGGAAAAAAGTGCTATTAGTACGAGGATTTGTCTATGCATAAAATCGTAAAAACTAATATTTTTAAGCACTAAAAACCCTTACACCTAATTACTCTCAATCAATTCTAACTAAGATTTCTTAATATTAATTATTTTGATAACAGCAAAGTCAATTCTGATGCTCTTTTTGCATCCATTTTACTCAAAATAGTTCCGACTGTTTTTGGTTTTAAAGAAGTAAGTATAGCTGCGGCGTCTTGGGGTTCCATCTCTGAGAGTACGCTTGCCGCACTTGCAGCTTTCATTTTTGCAAAAGTCTCGGACATTTTGTTCATCTTGACACTTTTTATCTCTTTTAAAATCTCTTCATTTTTTTTGAGCATTCTTTTTATAGTACTCTCTTTAATTGAGATTTCTGCCAATTTTTTCTCAACCACCTCTTCATCTTGAGAAACCGTTACTTCTCTTTTTTTGAGCAGCTCTTCCGTTGCCGTCTTTAGCGCGCTAAGCGCCTGTTT
>NZ_JAVVFL010000067.1:0-9866 GCF_032250635.1 Sulfurimonas sp. | reverse complement strand
GTATCAATGACGACAAAATTGTTCTCTCTGTTTAAAAGATGGATATGAAACTTTAAAAACAGCAGTCCGAATTTATGAAAGGTACAAAGCAGAGGAGGATAAGCGGGGTTATCCATCATGACCGATGCGCGTTCCCTCATCTCTTTGGCTGCTTTATTTGTAAATGTCAACGTAAGCGTGTTTGAAGCGGGAATGCCGACTCCCTCTATAAGATATGCTAAACGAGAGATTATGGTTGTAGTCTTACCGCTTCCTGCGCCGGCTAGTATCAACACAGGTCCCTCTGTTTTTTTTACAGCACCAGCTTGCGACTCATTTAATTTACTAAATATTTTTTCCATACCCCTGCCACTATTCATATTTGCTTAAATTATTATAGCCAAAAAGTTATAAATTATTACAAAACTATTGCATTAATTATAATAATGAGTTATACTTTTGCTTATTATCTAAACTTATAGGAATTATTATGTTAAAAGATTTTGCAAAACTACAAACCTTTTTGATGGTCATAAAAGAAAAGAGTTTTTCAAAAGCATCTGCAAAACTGGGTATTTCGCAACCTGCCGTTACACAACAGATTAAATTTATTGAGGATTATCTTGATACAAGGATAGTCGAGAGAAAGAAGAACGGTATTCTTCTTACTAAAGAGGGTGAAGATCTTTTTAGAATAGCCTCTAGACTTGAAAAAGCTATCGTCTCGAGCGAAAAAGAGCTTCTAAAGATTATCAATAAAGACTTCACTTTTATAATCGGCTCATCAAATGCCATCGGAAACTATATTTTGCCAAATTATCTCAGCGAGATAAAAAAGAGAATAAACAACAACGTATATATGAATGTCGGTCTATCATGTGAAATGATAGACCAGCTTCAAGACAAAAAGATTGATATCGCTCTTATAGAGTCTCCTGAATTTAGAGACGGTATTATCTACAGAGAGTGGGTGTTAGACGAGCTTGTAGTTTTTTCAAATCAACCTCTAAAAAAACACTTGACTGCAGATGACCTGCTTGGATTTGACTGGATATGCAGAGATGAAGCTTCCCATACAAGAAAATTGACAAGCGAAGTTTTTGATGAAATGGGTGTTCAGTGTAGCAACTTTACAGTTCTAGGTGTTTTAGGAAGCCCTACGGCAATAAAAGAGGCGATTCTTCATGCCGACCCGACCACAGAGAGACCTGTCGTTTCGGTTATGTCAAAGCATGTTATAGCAAATGAAGTTGCCGAAGGAAAGCTTTTTGAAGCAAGACTTAAAAATTATAAAATAGAAAGAAGCTTCTATATTGCATACTCAAAAGAGAGAAAGCATGATGCGTTTGTCGACAATGTCGTAAACTATCTGCTGTCTTTGAATAAAGTATAAGCTCAAAAGAGGCTTATTTTTTTAAAAACTTTGAGTTTTCAGGGTTTGATAAAAAAGATGCCATTGAGTTCTCAACCCCGCCATCATCCGCTTTTTTGATATGCTTTATACTCTCATTCTTATAGTTTGAGAGATTTATCAACAGCGGTGTCTCATCTACGATTATCTGCATAATACTCCAAAGAGGCACACTCACTATACTGCCAAAATTGTCTGATCCAAAGCCTGCTTCAAAAACCAACTTCTCTTCAACTATGGTTGCGGTATCAAATGTATATCCGGCAAGAAAAAACAGTGTCATCGGTCTAAACTCAGCACTTATCTCTTTTGGCAGAGCGGGTTCAAATGTTATATGTTCGATTTTACACAAGATGCCAAAATTTTGGTCTTTTTCAAAAAGAAGAATAATTAAATTTTCTATATTTTTTTGCATTATTTTTGCAAAATCTCTATCTTCTATTAAGTTTTCTAGCAAAAAAACTCCTCTATATTTTTTGTAATTATATCAAAATCTATCATAGCATTCATAAGTGCAACTTTTGAGAATTTTTTTAAATCATCTACATAAATATCAGACTCAAATATTTTTTTCTCAATCAAAAGCCGTTCCCTTGTCGTACCCTTTAACAGCGGCTGTGCTGGAGTTACCCATCTCCCTGAATCATAAAAAGCAACATTTGCTATCGTTGTATCTGTTATAAGGAAATTTTTTACTATTAATATATCATCACATTTGCCTCTCAGCCCGTAAAGAAGCTCCAGCTCATCTCTGCATGCAGACTTTAAAGAGTACTCTATATTGTCATCATATACAAGTTTTAAGGAGTTTATCTCTCTTTTTTTATACTCGTGATATGTGACCTCTATGGTATGCGCCTCTTTAGATATATTGTAGAGCAAACGGCATCTGTAAGTTCCTGTTTTTGGAGGATTTATATGCTCAAGTAGGTTTTTAGGATTTTTAATATTAAATTTTTTTAAAACGCGCTCATATCTTTTTTGGTGGTAGAGGAGATTAAAAATCTCTCCCTCAACTGCTCTTATAGTTTCTAAAAAAAGTCTACTCATCAAAAAGTTCTGTACTTAGATACCTCTCGCCTGTATCACAAAGAATAGTCAAAAGAGTTTTGCCCTTAAACTCCTCTCTTTGAGCAACTTGCATTGTTGCAAATACATTTGCTCCCGCTGATATGCCCACAAGCAGACCCTCCTCTCTTGAGAGCATTTTTGCCGTATTTATCGCATCTTCATTGCTCACTTTTATCACTTCATTATATACGCTCACATCTAAAGTGTCGGGAATAAATCCTGCACCGATGCCTTGAATAGCATGTGGACCCGCCTTCTCTCCTGAGAGTACGGCAGAACTTGAGGGTTCAACTGCAAAAATCATAATATTTGCTATCTCTTTTTTTAAAACTCTTGATACCCCGCTAAGTGTTCCTCCGGTTCCTACCGCAGCCACAAAGGCGTCTATTTTTTTATCCGTGTCGCGAAGTATCTCCAGCGCTGTTGTGAGCTCATGAATTTCAGGATTAGAAGGATTTTTAAACTGCTGCAGAACTATTGAGTTTGGAATCTCTTTTTGAAGCTCATCTGCTTTTGTAATTGCGCCGCTCATCCCTAAAGGTGCGGGAGTCAAAACCAGCTCGGCGCCAAGTGCTTTTAGCAGCTTTCTTCTCTCTAAGCTCATCGATTCGGGCATAGTCAAGATAAGTTTTAGATTGAGCGCTGCACAATTTGCCGCAAGCGCAATTCCAGTATTGCCGCTTGTAGGCTCAATAATGGTAGTTCCCTCGATTATCTCCCCTGCCTCTATTGCGCGCCTAATCATGTTAAAACCTATTCTATCTTTTACAGAGCTTGTAGGATTCATAAACTCACACTTTGCAATGATATTAGCGCCTGTAAGTGCTGAGGCTTTATTTAATCTAACCAAAGGGGTATTTCCTATCAGTTCCGTTATATTATTTGCAATTTTCATAAATACTCTCCAAGTAAATCAAACACATTTTATGATATGCTACCAAAAATATTATTATAGGAGGCTATAATGTACCTACACAAAGAGATTAATTCCATTGAGGCAACTCCTCAAAAGGCTGGTAAAGGGGTCTCAATGAAGATGCTTTTATCACCGGAGGAGTCCCCAAACTTTGCAATGCGCAACTTTATAATAGAAGCAGGCGGGCATATGCCGCTTCATACAAACATTATCGAACATGAGCAGTATGTTCTCTCTGGACGTGCGCTTGTCCAGATTGGAGATGAAACATTTGAAGCTAAAGCCGGCGATATTTTGTTGATTCCAGCATCTCTTCCTCACAGCTACAAAACGCTCGGTGATGAAGCTTACAGTTTTTTATGTTTAGTGCCAAATAGTGAGGATTGTATTGTTCTTATTAAATAAAGCACTCTTTATTGCTTTGCTTTTTATAGCAAGCTCTTCCCTTGTTGCTCATGAGACAAATAGCAGTAAAGAAATTGAAGCTACCGAGACCAGCGAGGATGAAGCAAAAAAACTTTTTCTTTTGCAACATCTTGATATGCCAAAAAATTCAGATGCAAGAGAAGCAATGGTGACAAAAATTTTTAGTAACTTTGGTTTGCTTCCCTATGAAAAAAATTATTTTATTCCTTTTGCATATGCGACAGAAAACTATGAGCAAAGAGATCTTGTCTCATACCCAAACTATGAACAATTTGACAAAAATATTGAAGCAGAATTTCAAATAAGTTTAAAAAAAGATTTAAGTTACAATCTATTTGGTTTAAATGAAATAATAAGTTTGGGATACACGCAAGATGTGTGGTGGCAACTTTACTCAGATTCTGCTCCATTTCGTGAAACAAACTACAGACCTGAAGTATGGCTTACCTTGCCTATTGAAGATAAAAAATTCTCTGAATTTGGATTTAAAGCTATTAAATTTGGCTTTTTACATGAGTCAAACGGAATGGGACCACCACTCTCTAGATCGTGGAATAGAATCTATTTTGAGTCTATTTTTTATAGGGGAAATCTTATGACAAGCCTTAGGGCATGGGTAGTAGATGCAGGAGAGAATAACAAAGATATAACTACTTATCTTGGATATGGGCATTTAAAGTTAAACTATTTTCTTGAAAAGCATCAGTTTGACTTAACATGGCGCAACAATCTTCATTTTAACGGCGAAAACCGAGGCTCTATTGAAGTAGACTGGTCATACCCTACCGGAAACTCAAAAAATAACTTCTGGTACCTAAAAATATTTAATGGTTATGGCGCAAGTTTGGTGGATTACAATCAGAACCAAACCAGAATTGGATTCGGATTTTTATTCTCTAGATAGCTCTTATGCTACGCAGAGCTTCTATATGCTCTGCTGGAGATGACTAATCTTCTGAACTTTCTTCTTCGTCTTCTTTATTTTTACGCTCTTTCTTGTCAGACTTATTTTTATCTTTTTTTGCTTGTTATATGCATAAACATATATTAATTATAGATATAAAAGAGTTAAAAGTTTAAAGGAGAGATTTTTTATAAAAGATGGTGCGACTAGAGAGATTTGAACTCTCACACCTTGCGGCACAAGCCCCTCAAGCCTGCGTGTCTACCGTTCCACCATAGTCGCATAAAATAAAGAGTATTGTCGGCAAAAGCCGACAAGAGGGATACTTGGGTTGATTAACCTAAGTAAGGGTTTGCGTAAAGTGCGATTAACGCAATTACAAGTGCGTAGATAACCTGCGCTTCGATCATCGCAAGAGCGATAAACATCGTAGTCATAAGTTTAGCACCTAAACCTGGGTTACGAGCTGTACCAGCGATTGTAGCAGCAGCAGTATGACCCATACCGATAGCTCCACCAAGAGCAGCAAGACCAAGACCAAGACCTGCAGCGATCATTGAGTACGCTTTAAGTGTTTGGTTTGCAACATCACCATCAGCAGCTAGTGCAGCAGTAGCTAATGCTACCATTAAGAAAAGAATTTTTTTCATAGTTTCTCCATTAAAATTATTACAAACTTTTTCGGCTAGCGTAACCATATCTACAAAAGATATAGCAACCCATACATAAATGCAAGGATTTCCCTACTTAAATTTGATGGCGAAGTATACATAAAAAGTGCTAAAAATTACTTTAAGAGACCGCTGCACAACGATGCTTTTGCCCAATTTCTTTGTTGAAATTTAGTAAAATACCGTCATTTACTACAGTAAACTCCTCAATTTGACTAAATTTCGCCTCAAACTTGAACAAAATCCTCTATTGTGCAGTGCTCTCTTTAATGTATGCAATTTTATCTACGCACGCCCTAGAGAAATTTTATTGCCCTTGAATTCCAAGATTTCAACATCTATCTCATCGCCTTCACTCACTACGTCACTGACCTTATCTACTCTTTGATCTGATATTTTAGAGATATGGATAAGTCCGTCTGTTCCATCCGGCAACTCTATAAACGCACCGAAATCAACTATCTTTTTAACGATTCCCTTGCACTTATCGCCTACTTTATACTCTATTTTTGGGACTTTAGGAGCATTGACGATTCCCTCAATGTGCTCTCTGGCAGCTTGTACTCCGCTTTTGCTCTTGCCCGTTACTTTAACTTTTCCATCTTTTTTATCTATGTCGATTGCTACTTCAAACTTCTCAATTATCTCACGGATTGTTTTACCAGCTTGACCGATAATCTCACCGATAAAACTTGGGTTGATGTGAAAAAAGTCCGTACTTGGCAATACACCCTCATTAAACTCAATTTTTTTCTCAGCTTCTTGCATGATATCTATAATATGCGCTCTTCCCTCTTTTGCTTGGTAAAGTGCTTCTTTTAGTATATTTAAACTAACCCCGCCTAGTTTAATATCCATCTGCATGGCAGTGATGCCCTCTTTTGAGCCTGTTACTTTAAAGTCCATATCTCCGTCATGGTCTTCAAGCCCCATGATGTCAGAGAGAATAGCATACTTCTCGCCTTCGCTAACCATTCCCATAGCAATCCCGGCGATGGTGTCGCTCGTCTCTATGTCTGCCGCCTTAAGCGCCATATAACCGCCGCAAACCGTTGCCATTGATGATGAACCATTTGACTCTAGTATCTCTGAGACCAGACGAACTGTCTGTCCATTAAAGTCTGTAACCGGTTCTAAGGCTCTTTTAGCCAAATTTCCGTGTCCCAACTCTCTTCTTTTTGTACCCATTACCGGAGAGGCTTCACCGACGCTGAATCCTGGAAAATTATAGTGAACCATAAAGTTCTCATTTTGAATGCCATCATCCGTGAGAGTTTCAAACATCTGCGCATCTTTTGGTCCGCCCATTGTAAGAACGACTAGAGCCTGTGTCTGCCCGCGTGTAAAGAGGCATGAAGAGTGCGCGCGCGGAAGAACGTTTGTGCTTATGGATATCGGTCTTATCTCATTTAAAGCTCTGCCATCAGCACGGATTTTCTCATTTAAAATCTGTGATCTTACCTGCTCTTTTTTTACCTTTTCAATAGCATCTTTTAGTTCTACTTCATCCCAATGCTCTTGTGTAAGCATAATTTTTTTTCTGAGTGCTCTTAGAGCGGTTGAGCGCTCTGATTTTGCCATCTGATTCATAGCCGCTTTTATATCTAAAAAGTGATGCTCTTTTACATAACTAACCATCTCATCATTTATCACATGCGCTTTATACTCTATAGCTTGTGTCTCTTTTTTAAACTCTTTAAAAGAGTCTTCATACTTAGCGTTACTCTCAAAAAGAAGTTGCTGTGTCTTTTGTAAAATATCTACAAGCTCATCTTCCGCCAATGCATTTGAAACATGTGTCATGATAATAGGCGCGCTCATCGTAGGGTCCAGCAATGGGTCAATAACCAGACTAGTGTCTACATTTTGAGAGCCGATACTTCTCATCTCTATCATCAAAAGTTCATCTTTTGTTCCAGATAGATAAAGGTCTAGCGTCGAGTTCTTTAGCTGCGAGAGCGTAGGATTTAAAACAAGCTCACCATCTATTTTTGCAGCTCTTACGGCAGATACCGATTTGTTAATATCAATATCGCTTACATACAGAGCTGCAGATGCCGCATTGAGTGCCAGAATCTGCAGATCAGCCTCGGCGTCAACGCTAAATGTCATAATGGTTATCTGCGTCGGATGACCGAATCCTTTTGGAAAAAGCGGACGAAGAGAGCGGTCAACTATACGCGAAGTAAGGGTTTCAAAATCACTCGGTTTTGTTTCGCGCTTAAAAAATCCGCCTGGAATTTTACCCGCAGCGTATGTTTTTTCAATATACTGTACGGTTAGTGGGAGAAAATCATCTTTTACTATCTCTGTCTCATCTATTACAACCGTTGCTAAAATAACGGTATCGCCGCTCTTTATCCAAGCTGCTCCATTAGCCTGTTTTGCGACTTCACCAAACGAATACTCTTCACTTCTATTTTCTAAATCAATATTTATATCATACTTCACTTTTTTCTCCTAATATTTTTTCTATCATATCTTCATCTATCTTATTTAACTCTTCGTAATATAGAGATGTTTCAACATAATCATCTATATTGTAGATAAAGAATATCTTGTCTGTAAACTGCTCTAAAAACTCTAAAACATCACTGGGTATAACAGCAACTGCAATATATACAGCCTTTGGTTTCATGGCTAAAATCATCTTCAGCGCGGTTAGAAACTTCATTCCGGTTTCACTTCCCTCATCAACGAGCAAAACTATCTGGTTGCTCATTGACGCAAACGGTCTTCCCTTTCTGTATTGATATATGTAACTCAGAATCTTCTCTTCATGTTTTCTATGCGCTTCGCCGTAAACGTAGTCATACTTTATTCCAAAGGCAGCTACTAAATTTTCATTTATTACAATCTCTTCACTCTCGCAGACTCTAGCTATCTCACACTCGCTGTTATTGGGAGCCATGATTGCCTCTGAGAATAGAAAATCTATGCTGTTTTTATATTTTCCCCTCAAATGATATGCCAGTTCCAGACCGCCTCTTGAGACTGCCACTATCTTCCAGTTCTCATCTTTTAACTTCTGCATAGGCACAATATCTTGAAGTCTTTTCGCGGCGTCTTCTCTATTTTTAAGTATATGTTTGTACTTTTTCATAATTAATTCGTCTCCGATTTGTCAGGAAGTCTAAACATAAAGCCAGACAGGCTTCCATCACTCTTCATGATAGGTTTCAGTCTTATAGTAACATATATATATCTATCATAAATAGAATCAGATTCGCCATTGATGTTAAGAATAGGTCTGTTGTTCTCAAGATAGGTAAGTCCGAAATCCCAACATCTTTTTTGGTATAAAAAACCTACTTCAAAACTCTTTTTCTCGCTTCTTTCTAAGTCATAATCAAGTCTAAAGCTATAAGAGTAGTGCTTGTCATATTTATACGCTAAAGATGATGTCATATAGCTTGTAGTGGGAGAATAAATAGTAGTTTGAGGCAGAAAACTATCTCGATACATATGAGACAGCCCTATATTTAAGCTCTCCCCGTTGTATGATATTTTATTGAAATTTTTAGAAAAAGCACTCTCGTCGTAGTTATAAAACATATTGTTGTAAAAATTTACATTATCAGTAATCTGTAAATCCAGCTCATTCTCCAGCTCTCCTGCACCGCCTCCAACATCCTCGTATGAGATATTTTGTGAGAGCCTATGATAAAACATCTGCTTACCTAAAGAGTCATAAAGATAGTGGGAAAAATAGAGTTGTAGATTTTCCTCAATATTGGAAATATTATAAAATTCACATACAGGATCCAACTGATTTGCAGGCACTAAGCAATAATCTGTGTAGTCTTTATAATCTTCATAATAACCACTCTCTGTTTTTGATCCTTCTCTTTGATATTTGGCGCCAAGATCTACAACGTGAGTATTCTCTTCATACGCTTTTGTAAGCTGAGTTGATACAGAAAAAAGATGATAGTTTCTTGCAAATACTCCATCATCATATTCATATACCGACGGACTGGCAGAATTCTCATCACCTGTAAAAAGCGTATGCTGTGCATATAAATTTGCTTCGTACGAGAGATTTAAAAGTTCGTCAAATGCACTGGTTTGAAGTGTCAATGGTATATTTATATCTGTTTGAGTAGCACTTTTGCCCAAGCTTCTATAATAGTTATTACTTATAGCATCAAAACTATATAAAAGATGATCATCAAGGAGAGTGTCTAAATAGCTGTGGTAATGAATTGCCGGTAAATTTTGAAGTGTCTTTTCATTGCTATCTATAGTTAAATCTTTATAATGTTTAAAATATGTTGCAATATAATCATCATCAGTATTGTAAAAAAGATTTATTCTTGAAAGTAGCTGTGTTGTTGTTACGTTTTGCGTAGTATCGTTTGTTGAGAGATTTAGATACTCAACATCATTCATATTGAGTATATCCGTATATAAACCTGATTGGCCTTTAAAGCTTGTGCCAAACCATTCGTTTATAACATCAGAGTTGTCGTATAAAAAATTAAAGCC
>NZ_JAVVFL010000066.1:0-9887 GCF_032250635.1 Sulfurimonas sp. | reverse complement strand
CTGTTTGAGCTAATTTAGCTCTAGCTTCCACCCTCTCGTTTTCCAGCAGCCTTTGTTCAACAAGTTCGGCTTTTCGTGTTTGAAGGGCGAAGTAAGTTTGGGCAAAAGCAATCTGCTCTTTTTTGCTGTCACCGTTTTGAGCTATGAGATAACACGCATAACGAGTAAGCATAATGTCATCGACTTCTTTTGTCGCACCAGAGCCTATCTCAACCATTTTCCCGACATCGGCAAAATGGTCTGCAATATTTTGACCCGAGACTTCACAAGCAGTTTTTGCTTTTGAGATTACATTTTGAAAATTACTCCATTTTGTATAACCAAGCAGATGCTGTAAATCTCTCGCCAACCAAAACTCGACACCATCATCTGTTTTATTTACAAAATCTTCAAAATTTTGAGTCAGGCTGTGAATAAGCTCTTTTTCTATCATTTTACACTCCAAAAATCAAATAATTACAAACATATTAGCAAGAAAAACAGATAGTAATAAAAAATATTGCAATTTGTCATAAAACTTTTTATGCAATCATAACGCTGTGTTTTTTTGATTCGCTTAGGGTTGAGAAATTCAATATCATGCTAATCCTTTTAAATTCTTATACTTCTTTATATGTTCAATTGCTTTCTCAAGTGGTTCAATAAGATTTCTTTTTAATCTATAACCACTTATTTTTCCTTCTTTTTTTCCTGTCTCTGCTTCAATAAGTTCTTTTAGCCTATAAATATTTCCAAATTCATCTTCTAACTTTGAAGCAAAAAAATCATGTTCATATCTACCTTCCAAGATTCCACCAAAGGTATGTTGAGCATCACTCGATGACTCTATCAATAGTTTGGCTAGTTTGTTCATATCCATAAAAGCAAAAATTGGTTTATCATCATAAAGAGTTTCTCTCTTATTTGAGTGACATAGTAGTGTATATAAATCTGATATGTTATTCTTTAGGGCAGCCTCTATTTCATTATAAGAACTTGTAAAAATCTTTTCTCTCTCTTCTAAGAGTTTATCTTCTATATGATTTTTAATTTTCTTATAGCCCTCAAAAGCTGTATCAAATCCTAAATGATCGTAAGAAGGGCGATTTATTGCAATACCTCTATCAAGCACTAAAGATTTATCAACTAATTTTTTTTCAAATAAACAATCAACTTGTTTTTTTAAAATATTTAATATATTTTCTTCTGTTTTTGTAATAAGTCCCAAATCTTTAAGTTTTAAAATTGTTGAGGATATTAACATTACTTGAAATAAATTATGATATTTACACTTTTTAAGATTTTTATATACATCATTAAAGATTTCGTCAAAATTTAAATCTGTCAACTTCATATAACCCCATAGTCTTTTCCAGCTCTCAGTATGTTCATCAATATAATATTTACTCTTTGATAATTCCTTGTCAATATCTTCGCTTTTTATATACGAATCTTCAATGATATCTTTCCAGCTTGTTATGCTTAATATCAAATTACTTTGAATAGAAACTTTATATTTTTCATATACTTTGTCGACAATAACTTTTTCTTTTTTTTCTTCCTCTACTCCTACCTTTTTAGCTACTGTAGTAGAAATCATTTTGTCCCAATTATTTTCAGCATTTTTTATCAAACTTTTTATTGATACACAATCATCACTTCTTGTTTCAAAAATAAATATAAAGTACAGTGTGGTGAAATCTTTTATTAGTTCTTCTTGTTTTTCATGATTTTTCAACACAAGCTCATAAACTCTTTTAAAGTCAAAAAGTCCTTGTCTTAATAATCTTAAGTTATTACATTTAGATTTTCCAAATACCTCTAGGATCGTATTTTTATTTCTTTTTAAAATATCTTCAATTGTTAACTCTTTTACAAAACTGTCATATGCTTGATTTACATCTGTTTTAAATTCAAATGTCTTACCTAAGAGTTTTTCTTTTATTTCTTTATATTTTTCTGTTTTTTCTAACTCTTCTTCATTTGCTATAAGTATTACTTTATACGATTGATGCTCAACAAAATAGTTTATATATCCCAACAAATCAACTATATTTATACTGCATCTCTCCAAATCATCAAATATCAATATTCTGTCTTTTGTATTTAATAAATCCTCTGGTTTAAAATTTGGAATTTGTACACTGGCACTTCCATCAGCTTTTCCATCATTGTCCCAATCAAATTTAAAGGTAGCTTTAAAAAGTCCTTTTGCAATTTTTCCGGCGAAAATTGTTTTATCGTTATAAAGTTTAGGATGTATAGCTTTTAAAAACTTTGTCTCTATTTCATCATACGAAGTTACACCATATAGACTTACATAAATATATTTTTCTTCTATCTCGTCATGTAAGTGTTTCATATATTTATTTATAAAATGTGTTTTCCCGCTTCCCCATTTACCCTTTAAAAGCACTGCATACTGCGGATTTTCTATTTCTTTCACATAATAATCTAAAAATTCATCGATATGTTTATTTGGCATCTACCAACCTCTTTTTTATATCTTATTTCACCAGATACATATTATAAACTATTTTCATAGTCACAAAAACACCCTCAATGCCGATGTTCCCCCTTAAGCAACTCTTCTGCAGCCTTATCCAAGAGCTGTTCTATCTCCAAAATCTTGCCGCTTGCTACGAGTGGGATGCCTGCTAGTTCATGATTTGCATTGAGGATTGCGTGCTTTTTCTCTATGCTCTCAACCACATACACGATGCCTTCCTCTTCGCCGTCAAGTTCTGCACCTACATGAATATCATCAGGCAAATCTTTGAGCAGTTCTTTTAAAACCAAAGTCTCATCGTACTCTCCAAACGCTTCTGCAGGAGTGAGTGCTACATGAAAAGTATCGCCTGCTTTTTTTCCCTCAAGCTCATCTTCTAGCTTTTGAAAGATTTGATTATAGCCGCCGTGAAGATACATAAGTTCCTCACTCTCATCAATGATGTTGCCCTCTTCATCTTCTAGCTTTATAAGCATTGACACAAGCGTATTTTTTTTAATTTTATCCATAGAAAATCCTTTTATTTTTATCTACCAAGTAACTCTTTTTGTTTTTTGGTAAGTTTATCGTAAACAAGCGCATAAGAGTGGTCTATGAGTTCTCTCATTAGCGCATCATCCACATCACCGCCTAGTGTTACGGTGTTCCAGTGTTTTTTGTTCATGTGGTAGCCGGCTTTTACGGCTCTGTAAAGCGAGCGGAGTTCTAGGGCGTAGATGGGGTTGCATTTCAGGTTTACTGCCAAAGGCTGTTCATCGACGCATAAGGAAAACATCTTCCCTGCACTTCGGTAAACCCGCACCTTTTTATCGAAAGGGTAATCAAATGTAGCGCCTTTTTTTGATAGCAAATAGGCGTCTAACTCGGCAAAGTTCATCTGTCACCTCCATTCACACTAAGCAGATAATAACATAACTCACTTTATACTATCTGCTCATCTAACATCACCCTGCATCCGTTTTAGCATTACCCCAAACAAGCCCTCAATCTAAAGCTCAAAAATTCCTCTGCCGTTTATATGAATTTTATATGAATTTTGATATTCTCTTCTTATATTCTCTTAAGTTTAAGGCGCGATTGATGTTAAATAGAATAAATATCTCGGTTTTTATTATTGCAGCGCTTGGAACGGCTCTATCATTTTCTATATATTTTTGGCAAAATCAAGTGCAACAAAAACTAATTCAAGAAAAATTCAAAGCACAAATAGAGAAAAAAACGTACGAAATAAAAGAGGGACTTGAGCTCAATATGCATGCGCTCAACTCACTGGCAGCTTTCTATTACGGCTCAAACAGTATTGGTCATGATGAATTTCATGAATATACGTCCGTAATGCTAGAGATGCACCCTTCCATCCACTCACTGCAGTGGCTCGTAAAAGTACCGCATGAACTTAAAGAGAAATTTTATATCTTTGAGTTTGATTCCAATGGCAGCAAAAGGAGTGTTCAAGAGAGAAAAGAGTACTACCCGATTCTCTATGCGGAACCTCTAGAGCAAAATGAAATTGTCATCGGGCTTGATGTCGGCTTTAAAGAAAATCGCCGTGATGCCATTGTAAAATCCATAGAAACAGCCTCTGCATCCATGAGCGCGCAGATAAATTTAATTGAGAGTAAAAAAGGGGTTCTTCTTTTTTACCCTATTTACAAGGATAGAAAAACAAAAAAAGATATTTTGGGCTTTTTTTTGGCAATTATAGAAATTCAAGAACTTATTTCAAAAACCATAAAGGATGAGTTTTTTGATAAAGGCATTGCTTCAATAACCATCAAAGAGATGGATGGTTCACAGGAGGGAGAACTGCTTTTTTCTAAAGAACATGACTACTATATATCAGATTTTTATCATGAGAGTAAAATTGATTTTGCCTCAAAAAGCTGGAAAATAGAAGCTTACGCATCAGAGTATTTCGTGCAAGCACAGTTTAAAAAATATCCCCTTATTCTTCTACTACTGCTCTTGGGCATAACATTCATATTGGCATTTGCCATCTACTTAATGCTAAAAAAACAAGAGGTTCTCATTGAGAGCAACGATGAGATGAGACGGTTTCAAAATGTTGCCGTTACAAGAGAAGAGAGAATAGCTGAACTCAAAAAAGTTATAAAAGAGCTTCAAGAGCAAAACGGAGCGAAAAATGTTTAACGCGAACAATAGAGAGCTTCAAGAGTTACTAGAGCAGGAGAGACGCACAAGAGTGGCAATGCTCGGAATGCTCGAAGATATTCAAGAGCAAAAAAACTCAATACAAAAAGCAAACAAAGAGTGGTTTGACACCATGGACTCCATAGAAGACGGGATTATGCTCCATGATAAGAACTATCTTATACTGAGAGTCAACAGAGCCTATAAAGAGCTCTCTGGTGCAAGTAAGTTTAAAGATATTATTGGCAAAGAGTACTGGAGAGTTTTTCCAAAACTAAATGCTCCCATGGACAGTTGTACCGAAGCTGTAGAGATAAAAAATGAGCATATAGAGGAGTTTACGCTTCCAGATGGCAGGATTTTTCAATCAAAAGCGTATCCTGTTTTGGATAAAGAAGCTAAATACTCATACAGCATACATGTTTTTGAAGATATAACCCAAAGAATAAATGAACAGCAAAAGATAAAAGAGCTAAACAAAACTCTTGAACTCATAAGAAAATGTAATGAAACATTAGTAAGAGCCCAATCTCAAAGAAGTCTTATTGAAGATATATGCCATGAAATAACCGCAAACGAATCCTACTCCTTTGCGGCACTTTTTCTAAAATCACACGACTCCATAAAGTGTATCTACTACTCATTCCCAAAGTTTAAAATGCAAGACATATACGATATAGATTTCTCTAACGAGAAGTATAAAACACACCCTATAGTCGCAAGCATAGAGTTGCAAAAAACCATAATCATAGACGATATAAAAAACGATAAACTCTGGGGTAAAAGACTGCAACAACATAAAGAGTTATTCTCTGCACGCTCTTTTGATATGGAAGGATCGATGCTTTGTCAATACCTTGAAGTTCATGATATAGAGGGTGTGCTTGCCGTATACTCTAAAGATAAGGCTATTTTTGACGACTCAAAAGTGGCTCTCTTTAAAGAGCTCGCCGAGGATATGGCATACGGTATTCACCATCACCGTATCCAAGAAAGACTCAAAGAGACGACCCTTCTACAAAACAAGTCGCTTCATCTTTTAAAAGATAGTTTTAGAGGCACCATAGAGGCGGTTTCAAAAATGACGGAGATGCGTGACCCTTACACGGCAGGACATCAACATAGAGTCGCAAAACTCTCCGTTGCCATAGCAAAAGAACTCGGACTTGCACAAGAGACCATAGAAGCTATAGAACTTGCGGCGATGGTACACGACATAGGCAAGGTGCAGATTCCCCTGGAGATACTGATAAAACCTACCACATTAACCGACCTTGAGTATGAAATTATCAAAAATCACTCTCAAGCTGGATACGATATTCTCAAAGATATAAAATTCTTATATCCGATTGCTAAAATCATACTACAGCATCATGAGAAGCTTGATGGAAGCGGCTATCCAAACAAACTAAAAGGTAACGAGATACTGCTTGAAGCAAAGATAATAAGTGTGGCTGATGTCGTTGAAGCAATGGCATCGCACAGACCATACAGAGCCTCTTTGGGAGTGGACTTTGCCCCCTTGAGGAGATTAAAAAGTACAAAGGTGTATGGTACGAAGAGCCTATCGTAGATGCATGCGTAAAGCTCTTTAGAGAGCAAAACTATACTTTGTAGCGCTCTTGCGGGACTAAAGTCCCACCTCCGTTATGAAAATGATTTATCACTCAACTACCTCTTTCTATACCCTCTATTGCTTATCCCGCGTCCTGCGTAGTTTTTCTTAAAACATGCCTGACATATGCCGTATGGGGAGTTTGGCGGCAGCGGCGCGTTGCACATTCTGCACTTTGTGGCGAGTTGACTCTGCTGGAGTGAATTTTCTATGAACTTGTTTAGAACTCCTCTTGCGGCGCGTGCCCTCCCTGCATCTACAAAGTAGTCGCTAAATCTATAGCTGAGCCAGAGATAGAGCGAAATCTCCTTTACCATATCCTCGGCGCGCAATAGCTCGTCCGTTGTCAGCGCATAACTTCCGCTTAATGGCGGAGCGATGTAGGGAATTGGCATCTTCTTCTCAAGCGCTCCCAAATAACTCTCATATGCCGCAACGATATAGGGCGATTTGAGCGTAAGCGGCGCACATGCCAGATGGTACTTTGTGGCAATATCCAAATCGTAGCTGTCCACCAAGACGGAAACCTCCAGCATGTCATCTAGATTTGTAGCGATAAAAGGACCGTCAAACTCCATATTTTTTGCAAAAAACTTTAGTATCTCATGAAGCGATTTCTCTTCCAGTATGCTTCCTACAAGCTTTATATGCTCAAGATTTGCCATCACTTTAAAAGGGATGGTTATAGTTTTCGCCTCTTTATAAAAGTTCTTTTTGATGATATTTAAAACATCACCGCTCAAAGCCCCGACATAACCGTTTTCATGCAGACCAAATCTTCCCGCACGACCGGAAATCTGATGAATTTCGCTTGGAAGCAGGCTTCTGTCGTTTACCCCGTCAAACTTCTCTGCTTTTGAGAAGAGTATGGTTTTTATGGGCATATTTAGCCCCATTGCAATGGCGTCGGTGGCAACAAGTATCTGCGTCTCGCCTGCACGGAATCTTCTTGCCTCTTCGCGTCTTACCTCAGGAGAGAGATTGCCGTAAACAACGCTCACGCTGAAATATTTGGAAAAAATCTGCTTGAGTTTGAGCACATCTTTTCTGCTAAAAGCGATAATCGCCGTGCTCGGCTCCACATCCTTTTCATGAGTAGGCTCATTCAGTAACGTTAGTGGATTTTTTCTCTCAAACTCCACTATCTCAAGCTCTTCTCCCAAATACTCGGCAAGTGCAATAACCGCATCCTTCGCATTTGGCGAACCTGTCATAATAATCTCTTTTGCGGGTGCGCCGATGATTGCATTTGCCCATGCCCAGCCGCGGTCGCGGTCACCAAGCATCTGCACCTCATCGATGACGCAGACATCCACATCCACGTCAAAGTTTACCATCTCTATGGTTGAGCTTATGTGCGTCGCATCTTCGCTGAGTATCTGCTCTTCGCCGGTTATCAAAGAGGCCTCAACTCCGCTCTCTCTTAGCTCCTCATACCCCTCAAGCGCCAGGAGTCTAAGCGGTGCGAGATAGTACCCGGTGTCGGCATTTTTGAGCTTTTGCATCGCCTGATAGGTCTTTCCGCTGTTTGTCGGTCCTATGTGAAGAGTGAGCTTTCTTCTCATGTCGCGTGCAAGCGGAAAAAGGTTTTTAAACTCTCTTATGGTACGCGCCAAGAGCTCATATCTCTGCTTTTTGAGTATCTCGTCATGTATATTGTGGACAAATCGTCTTACGCTCTTTCGCGCGTTCTTTGGCGAAATGCCAAGAGACGAGGGCAGCAGTTCTAAAAGTACCTCATAGACTTTGGCATGGAGAGCCTCAGAACTTAGATGAAGCAGCGCTGCATACGAACCACACTCCTCTACAAGAGCCTCCAAATCGCTTAAAAACTGCTCTTCATGTTCTCTTTTTGACTCATTTACAGCCTCGCTAAAATCAAGCTCATTTGCTTCCCAGATATCCTCCAAAAGAGAGTTAAGCTCTACATGCAGCTCTAAAATATACTCTTGAGAAATATCTGCATAAGGAAGTTTTATACTCTCTCCCATTCTTACCAAAAGCTCTTCATCATGAAGCTCTATCTCCACATCTCCGAGTTCGCCGGCGATAATGCTAGATAAAATCCCCTCTTTTAAAAGCGGGTAGGAGACCTTCGTCTTTGGCGGCGTTGCGCGGAGTGCGCCCACTATCTCTTTTTGGCTCAGGTAGGGATGCGGCTCTTTGAGATTTTTTATAAAAGAGTCAATCTCCTTTTGTTTTTTGAGAGTTGCTCTCTCTTTTTCTTCTAAAATATCCTCTATCAGCTTCGTTTCATCGCACTCTTGGAGATACTCATACTCGTAAACTTTTGTGTTAAGCGTGAGTATCTTATGAAAACTCTGTCCATACAAAACATAGCGAAGCGAAGCGTTAAACTCCAAAGAGTCGTCAATGTCAAAAACCCCGTCAACCTTCTTCTCGACTCTCTCTTTTTTGAGGTTGTACCTGATATGGCGGAGTTTTGACTCCATCTTCTCAATGGTAATCTTTTTGCTTCTAACATCTGCAAACGCTTCATGCAGAAGCGCTGCCTCTTCATGTGTGACATCAAGTTCGCCTATGAGCGCATCCACCTTATCTTCTCTGTCCAAATTTGGCTCTTTAGGGGTAGTTGATTTATAAACTTTGCCCTCGTTTGCAAAAAAGTTTAAAATGTCGAAGCGAAAATCTCCATTTCCCTCGCTCCACAACATTCTTGCCATCTTTACAAGCATATCTTTGCTCTGATCGATATCATAGATTCCGAGTGTGGTAAACATCTCGCTTAGTGTATGCACACTTACTCTTGCAACTCCTACATCAAAGGGGTCATCATCAAAATATTTTCTAATTTTTTGGTTTATTTTTGCGTTTTTCTTATTTTTCTTTGCCATATATTATTGTAACCAAAAGCTTTTAATAATAGAGGAGAAATTTTATATTATGCACTATAAGCCGGTAGTGCATAATAGTTTTGATTCTACGGTTTTTGCAAATCAGTCTCTTTGGTAAATTTAAGATAGAGCAGCGGCAGTACGATAAGCGTTAAGAGCGTAGAACTTATCAAGCCGTTAATGACGACAATAGCTAGTGGTTTTTGTATCTCTGAACCAGGACCCGTGGCAAACAACATAGGCAGCAGACCCAAGGCAGCGATTGAAGCCGTCATAAGGACAGGACGAAACCGCTTAATAGAGCCCTCCTTTACTGCATCAATAATAGAATATCCCTCTTTAGCCAGATAATTAAAATAGTTTACAAGCACGACACCGTTTAATACCGCGATACCCAAAAGTGCAATAAATCCAACCGATGCAGGTACTGAAATATACTCGCCGCTAAAGTACAATCCTGCAAATCCGCCAATGAGAGCCAGCGGTACATTTATCATAACGAGTATGGCTTGCGTTATAGAACTAAACGAAACAAACAACAGAATAAATATTAAAAAAAGTGCTATAGGTACTATGAGGGTAAGTTTTGCGGCAGCTCTTTGCTGATTTTCAAATTCACCTCCGTAACTTACATAATAGCCTGCGGGCATTTTGATATTTTGCTCGATTTGCGCTTTTGCTTCTTCTACAAAACCTACAAGATCACGACCCTCGACATTGCTTTGAACTACGGTTTTTCTATATCCGTTTTCATGCTCTATCTGCACCGGTCCTGTTG